>NZ_JBFULI010000052.1:0-39917 GCF_056400405.1 Pseudomonas sp. P5_B3
TAAACTTGGCTCAGCAATCGTTGGTTACATCTTTGATTTCTCGCGGAGTAACTTGTGATGCTGATAATCTGTTGACTAGCAGTCTGACTCCACAAGCACCCACACGAATTGCTTGATTCAGTTGTTAAAGAGCGGTTGGTTAAGAGCTTTCGTCTCAACCGAGGCGCGCATTCTACAGCAGCCTCATTTGCTGTCAAGTGGTATTTTTCAGAAGTTTTCCAAGTTTCCTTTTCAACTTCAACCACTTGCGCTTCAGATCTCTCGTCAGCGGGAGGCGAATTCTACAGCGTTACACGCTGCTGTCAACACCTCTTTTTTCAACTCCCTTTCGACTTCGATGAACTGAAGCAACCTGCTGTCGAAAACTGCGTAACTCATTGTTTACCAAGGAGTTTTCCGTTTCGACTGCGCCGGAAGTGGGGCGAATTATAGAGATCTAAAATCTGCCGTCAAGCACTGATTCAGGTTTCTATCGATATGTGCAAAAACACTGCTTATATATGGACGCGCCTGCGGGGAATGCGCAGTATATTGCCCAACACAAATAGAAATACCCTTGATTCCTATATTTCGGACGATGCCACGCAATGAATGATCAGCCTCGCAGCCTAGCCTCTACTCTGTTCTCGGTTGGGCTGCTGCTCATAGCCATGGCGTCGATCCAGTCCGGAGCCTCCCTGGCCAAAAGCATGTTCTCCGTTGTTGGCCCTCAGGGGACGACAACATTACGACTGATTTTTGCCAGCGTGATCATGATGCTGATACTGCGTCCATGGCGGGCAAAACTCACCGCAAGATCCCTGCGCACCGTCATCGTCTACGGGATGGCGCTGGGCGGCATGAACTTCCTCTTCTATATGTCATTGCAAACCGTCCCGCTGGGTATCGCGGTGGCTCTTGAATTCACCGGCCCACTGGCCGTGGCGATCTACGCCTCGCGTCGCGCTATCGATTTTTTGTGGATCGCCCTGGCTGCCGTCGGCTTGCTGTTACTGATACCAACGGGAGAAACGACCGCAGGAATCGATCTGGTAGGCGCCGGTTATGCCTTGGGTGCGGGGGTCTGCTGGGCACTGTACATTCTGTTTGGCCAAAAGGCCGGGGCCGACAATGGCGTGCAAACCGCCGCGCTGGGGGTGATGATCGCTGCGCTATTCGTAGCCCCCATCGGCATTGTCCATGCCGGTTCCGCTCTGCTGACCCCGTCATTGATCCCCGTAGCCCTCGGCGTCGCCGTCTTGTCCACTGCCCTCCCCTACACCCTGGAGATGGTCGCGCTTACCCGCATGCCGGCCAGAACCTTCGGCACACTGATGAGTATCGAGCCTGCCTTCGGCGCGCTATCTGGCTTGCTGTTCCTTCATGAATACCTCTCGCTGTCACAATGGTTGGCAATCATGTGCATCATTCTGGCATCCGTCGGCGCAACCATGACCATGAGCGCTGCCGCCAGACCAGCAGTAGCGGCAGATTGAGAACGGATATGACACGGGTCTGGTATTTGCCGCCCAATTAGGCCATGTTTAGCCCCGCAACCCAGAGTCATACCACGGATAATTTCAGGTAGGGATATCGGTAGGCGTCTAGCGAAAGCGAATGCAGCCAGACCCGGGCACAAGATCCGGGGACGCTATAAGGACAGTAATGAAACGATTTTTGATATTGATCGCCGTACTTGCAATTGCGGGCTGCGCAGCGACCTCGGAAACACAGATCAAGCACGGTAGGAAAGGGCTACACATCAACTGTTCCGGACTGTCTTCATCCTGGGACAAGTGCTACGCCAGCGCCGCCAACTCCTGCGCACCCAAGGGTTACAAGGTCATAGCCAAGTCGGGAGATGCCGTGGAAGAGCCCGGCGATTATCCGTTTGGCCTCAACCCTGCGGGTTATACCAGCCGCAGCATGATTGTCATCTGCAAATAGGCAGGGCCGTCGCGTCAGGTTCTCGGACTTGCGATCTGACGGCCAATTTCCTCGTAGCTGGACTTCAGCACTGTGCGCTGGATATCCGGGCTAGCCAACATACGCGCTACGACCAGCGCGCCAATACATTGCGACAGAATAGCCCACGCCTGGCTGTCGCTTTGCAAAACACCCGCCCAGCTTTCCTGAAGCCGACAAATCCAGTGCTCTGCCTGTTGACGGACTGTCAGGTCGGAACGGGCAATTTCCGCCCCCAATGCCGGTAATGCACAACCGGTTTCCGGATTCTCGACGTGAGACATGCTCAGGTACTGTTTCAAGCAGCGCTCAAGCTTGTCACGGTCCTGCCCTTCCCCCAGTCGCGCCAGACTTTGACCCAACTCACGTTCAACAATGGTTGCGAACAACTCGTCTTTCGACGAGAAGTGGCTGTAGAAAGCACCGCCACTCAAGCCAATCGCCTTCATCAAGCCGTCCACGCCCACCGTCGAAAATCCGGACTTCTTGGCCGATACCGCACTGCTTTCCAGCAGCCTTTGCCTGGTTTCCAGCTTGTGACTGGCCGAATAACGCATCGCTCTTCCCCTTGAATTGCTCACCTTGACGCCTGTCGAATCATAGCATAACGTTCGTTTAGTTAACGATCGTTTACCAAAAGGGATCTACCCATGAATAACAAGAAGGTCGTACTGGTCGTCGGTGCAGGTGATGCCACGGGCGGCGCCATTGCCAAGCGTTTTGCCCAGGAGGGTTTTGTCGCCTGCGTCACCCGCCGTAGTGCGGACAAGCTCCAGCCACTGGTGGATGCCATCAAGGCCGATGGTGGCGAGGCACACGGTTTTGCCTGCGATGCCCGCAAGGAAGACGATGTGGTGGCACTGGTCGAGCAGATCGAAAGCGAGATCGGCCCCATCGAGGCATTCGTGTTCAACATCGGCGCCAATGTGCCGTGCAGCATTCTCGAAGAAACCGCCCGCAAGTATTTCAAGATCTGGGAAATGGCCTGTTTCTCGGGGTTTCTCAACGCCCGGGAAGTGGCCATACGCATGGCCAAGCGCCAGCGGGGCACAATCCTGTTCACCGGTGCCACTGCAGGCCTGCGTGGCGCAGCCGGGTTCGCCGCATTTGCCGGTGCCAAGCACGGCATTCGTGCACTGGCGCAAAGCATGGCCCGAGAGCTCGGCCCCATGAATATTCACGTTGCCCATGTCGTCGTCGACGGCGCCATCGATACCGACTTCATCCGTGAAAGCTTCCCGGAAAAATATGCCACCAAAGATCAGGATGGCATCCTCGATCCCGAGCATATCGCCGAAAATTACTGGTACCTGCACAGCCAGCCCCGCGATGCCTGGACCTTCGAGCTGGACCTTCGCCCCTGGAGCGAACGCTGGTAAGCCCTCCCCTACAACAATAAGCAGAGCGCACCGACCATGAGCAAAACCGTGGAATTCCTTTTTGACCTGGGCAGCCCCACCACTTACCTGGCGTATACCCAGCTACCGGCAATCTGTGAGCAAACCGACAGCCAACTGATCTACATCCCGATCCTGCTCGGCGGTGTGTTCAAGGCCACCGGCAACGCCTCCCCGGCGACCATTCCGGCCAAGGGCCGCCACATGATTCAGGACCTCGACCGTTACGCCCGGCGCTACGGAGTGCCACTGAAGTTCAATCCGCATTTCCCGATCAACACCCTGATGCTGATGCGTGCAGTGACCGGCATTCAGTTGCACCATCCCGAGCGTTTTGTCGCCTTCATTGACTGCCTGTTCAACGCCCTGTGGGTCGATGGCCGCAACCTCAATGACCCGGCAACCGTGGCCGCGGTGCTGAGCGACAACGGTTTCGATCCCAATGAGGTGYTGGCACTGACCGCCGACGAAACAGTCAAGGCAACGCTCAAGGACAACACAGAGAAAGCGGTGCAGCGCGGCGTATTCGGCGTACCAAGCATGTTTGTCGATAACCAGTTGCACTTCGGCCAGGATCGACTGGACTTCGTACTCGAGGCCCTGAGTTAAATCTCGACCACCAACCGCCCCTTTGCCGCTCCTGACAAGAGCAGTACATGGGCGGCTTCTGCCGATTCCAGCGTGAACGAGTGCGGGTCAAGCAATGGCAAGATCTTGCCAGCTTCAATCAACTGCGCCGCCTCGTGCAGAATCTCGCCGTGATGCTCACGCCCCTTGCCGGTCAGGAGCGGCAGTAAAGTGAAGACACCGGAGTAAGTCGCCCCGCGAAAGGAAAGCGGTGCCAGGCTGTGCTGCCCCCACCCCAGGCAACTAAGCACATGACCGTGATACATCCGTGCCGCCTTGAATGACGCATCCAGCGTTTCACCCCCCACTGTGTCATAGACAATGTCGAAGCCCTCACCGGCCGTATGCTCAGCCACATAGTCTTCAACCGAAGACTTGCGGTAATCGATAAACGTCGCGCCGAACCCTTCGATGATCGATTGTTGCCCGGCCGAGCCCGTGGCAAAAACCTTGGCGCCAAAAGCGCGGGCGATTTGCACGGCGACATGGCCGACGCCACCGGCGCCGCCATGAATCAATACCGTCTGCCCGGATCGAACGCGCGCCCGGTCCACCAGGCCTTCCCAAGCCGTAATCAGCACCAGCGGCAATCCGGCAGCCTCGCGCATGCTCAAATTGTGCGGCTTGCGAGCCAACAGTCGCGCATCGACCGTCGCGTATTCGGCCAACGAACCTTGAATACCGCCAATACCGGTGGCCATGGCGTACACCTCGTCCCCCGGCAACCAGCCACTGACGCCCTCCCCCAACGCCGCTACGGTTCCCGCCAGATCCATCCCCACTATCGCCGGCAATGGTTGAGCCGCATGGGTCGCCTGCCCGGAGCGGATTTTGCCGTCCAGCGGATTGACACCACTGGCCTYGATCCTGACCAGTACCTGCCCCGCCTGCGGCACGGGCCGTGCCATGGAAACCAAACGTAACGGCGCATTGGCCGAATCGACCATCAGAGCGCGCATATTCAGTGAGTCAGTCATTTCGCCATGTCCCATCAGTAGTGAATGCAGGACTGATTTTGTCTTGCTCAATTCATGCCGATAAGACGCCATGTCGCTATAGTGATCATTCCATTACGGCATCAATTGGCGACCCCATGGACAAACTCAATGCAATGGCGATTTTCGTGCGGGTGGTCGAACGAGGCAGTTTTTCCGCCGTTGCCCGGGAGTTGCAGACCAGCCAGCCGACCATCAGCAAAGTGTTGCAAGCACTGGAAACCCGATTGGGCGGAAAGCTGATTGCCCGCAGTACCCGCAAGTTATCCCTGACGGACGAAGGTCAGCGGTACTACAACGAATGCCGACTCATCCTCGCCGCCGTGGATGCGGCGGAACATAGCTTTCAATCCGGTCGGGAAAGGGTCGCCGGACCGTTGAAAATCGGCTCGTCGGTCAGTTTCGGACGCTTGCAGATCGCCCCTCGCTTGCCGGACTTTCTCAAACACTACCCTGACGTACAGATTGACTTGCAATTGAGCGATCAGAATCAGGATCTGGTCAGCGAAGGGCTGGACGTGACTTTCAGGATCGGAGCCCTGAACGACAGTGGCCTGATCGCTCGCCTTGTCGGCACGACCCACCGGGCAACCGTCGCCTCACCTGACTACCTCAGGCAAAACGGCCAGCCGCAAACGCCAGAGGAACTGGGCAGGCACAACTGCCTGATGTTCAACCTGCTGAGCAGTCAAAGCCTGTGGGTGTACACAAAAGATGCCCAACGTCATGAAGTGTGGATCAAGGGCAATGCACAGAGCAACAATTCCGAGGCGATCCGCGAACTGGTGCTGGGGGGATTGGGAATTGCGCTGTCACCGGTGTGGTTGTTCAGCGAAGACCTGAATGCTGGCCGGGTGGTCGCGATTCTGCAGGATTACAGCACGCTGTCGCTGCCGATACATGCCGTTTCCCCGGCGAATCGTCGGCAATCCGCCAGGGTCAAAGCCTTTGTCGACTTTATGGCTCAGGCGCTGGATAACGCGCCTGAGCTACACAGGAACCAATAGCTGCGCCGATCAGATAGCCGCAGTGCGAGTGTTCAGCCACTCAAGTGCAGCACCCTCGACCAACGGACTCAGGCGCTCGCGCACTTCGGCGTGGTAGGCGTTGAACCACTGTTTTTCCTCGTCCGACAGCAGCGAGGTTTCCAGGCAGCGCGTATCGATCGGGCACAGGGTCAGCGTTTCGAACTTGAGGAACTCGCCGAATTCGCTTTTGCCTGCCTCACGGTTCATCGCCAGGTTTTCGATCCGTACACCCCAACGGCCCGGACGATAGGTGCCCGGCTCAATGGACGTGATCATGCCGGGTTGCATCGCGGTTTGCGGTGCAGGCGCGGCCTGATAAGCGATGACTTGCGGACCTTCGTGGACGTTCAGGAAGTAGCCGACGCCATGACCGGTGCCGTGACCGTAGTCGACACTTTCCGCCCAGATGGGCGCACGGGCGATGGCATCGAGCAGCGGCGACAGGATGCCTTTCGGGAACTGCGCGCGGGACAAGGCGATCACGCCCTTGAGCACGCGGGTGCAATCGCGCTTTTGCTCATCGGTCGGTGTGCCCACCGCCACCATCCGCGTGATGTCGGTAGTCCCGCCCAGGTACTGGCCGCCGGAGTCGATCAGCAGCAGGCCATCCCCTTCGATCACCGCGTGTTCTTCTTCGGTGGCATGGTAGTGCGGCATCGCGCCATTGGCGTTGAACGCGGCGATGGTGTTGAAACTCAGAGACACATAATCCGGACGGCGCTCACGGGCGGCGGTGAGTTTTTCGTCGATGGTCAGTTCGGTGATGCGCTCGCGGCCCAGTGCCGAGTCCAGCCAGGCGAAGAATTCGCACAGCGCTGCGCCGTCCTGTTCCATGGCCTGACGGATGTGTTCGGCATCGGCCAGGCTTTTTTGCGATTTGGCCAGGGTGGTCGGGTTCAGGCCTTCGATCAGTTTCACCCCGCTGTCGAGGTTGTCCAGCAACCCCGCCGTGACCCGCGCCGGGTCGACTTGCAGGCTCGCGCCACTCGGTACGGCACGCAGTGCGGCGGCGACTTCGCTGTAATCGCGCAAGGTCACGCCGTCCTGTTCGAGGATGGCGCGCAACTCGGCGCTGACTTTGCTCAAGGCGACAAACAGCGTGGCCTGTTGCTGATTGATCAAGGCGAAAGAAACAAACACCGGGTTGAACGACACGTCGCCGCCACGCAGGTTGAACAGCCAGGCGATGTCATCCAGGGTGGCGATGAAATGCCAGTCGGCACCCCGCGCCTGAAGGGTTTCACGCAGTTTGGCGAGTTTTTCGCCACGGCTGACGGTCGCCTGTGGTGGCAAGTGCTGGTAGATCGGTTCGTTCGGCAGGCCTGGTCGGTCGTTCCAGACTCCGCTCAGCAGGTCGATGTCGGTGCGCAGACGGGCGCCACGTTCTTCAAGCTTGCTGCCCAGGGTCCGTGCCGAAGCCACGGCCATGACCGCGCCATCGACCGCGACAACGCCACCCTCGGGGGTTTGCTCGGCCAGCCATTCCAGCGGTCCGGGTTGACCCGGTTGCAGCTTGACCAGGTCAATGCCGCTGCCCTTGAGCTCCTTGGTCGCCTGCTCCCAGTAACGGCTGTCGGCCCAGACTCCGGCAAAATCCGGGGTCACGATCAGGGTACCGACCGAACCATGGAAACCCGACAACCACTGACGCCCCTGCCAGTAGCCCGGCAGGTATTCGGACAGGTGCGGGTCAGCCGACGGCACCAGCAAGGCGTGAATGCCCTCCCGGCTCATCAGTTCGCGGGTTTGCGCCAGGCGCTGAGGCACCGAGCCATTGATCGACAGCTGCGTATTCATCGTGTCTCCTGCTAACCACTTCATCATTATTGTTGGGTGCCGATCAGCGCCGGCGCTTCGTCGCCTTATTGCCAGAATGCCGGAGCACTGGCGCAGGCTGCCTTGATCAGTTGAACCGCCTGGTCGATGTCCTGCTCGGTGGTGAAACGCCCGAGGCTCAAGCGGATGGTGCGACTGGCCGAGCGGGCATCATGCCCCAGGGCCAGCAGTACATGAGATGGGGTATTGCTCGCGGAATTGCAGGCCGAGGTCGCGGAAAACGCGATCGAGGCCAGCAACGCCGCCGGGTTGAACTCACCTTCGTCGAAGGTCAGGCTCAGGGTATGGGGAATGCGCCGGGTCGGGCTGCCGTTGAGACGCACGCCGGGAATGCTCTGCAATTGCTCGAGCAAGCGTTCACGCAAACGCACAATAGTGGCTTTCTCTTCATCGAACGCAGCCGCCGCCAGTGCAAAGGCCGCGCCCATGGCCACGATCTGATGGGTCGCCAGCGTGCCGGAACGCAAACCGCCCTCATGCCCGCCGCCATGGATCTGTGCCTGCAAACGCTGTTGTGCACGCGGACCGACGTACAACGCACCAATGCCTTTGGGGCCATAGAGCTTGTGCGCGGAAAACGACATCAGGTCCACCGGCCACTGCCCGAGATCGATCGCCACTTTGCCTGCGCCCTGTGCGGCGTCGACATGGAACAACGCCCCGCGATCACGCACGACCTGACCGATGGCGGGAATGTCGTTGAGGGTGCCCAGTTCGTTGTTGACCAGCATCAGTGACACCAGGAAGGTGTCTTCGCGCATGGCTTCGCTTACCGCTTGCGCCGTGATCAGGCCCTCGGCGTCCGGTACCAGATAAGTCACCGCGACACCGGCATCCTGCAGTTGCTTCGCAGTATCGAGAATGGCTTTGTGTTCGATCTGGCTGGTGATGATATGGCCGCCGCCAATGCCGCGGGCCTGAGCCACGCCTTTGAGCGCGAGGTTGTTGGATTCGGTGGCGCCTGAGGTCCAGACAATCTGCTCGGGCGTCGCGCCGACCAGTTCGGCGACCTGGCGTCGCGCCTGCTCCACCGATTGCCGGGCCTGCTGGCCGAATGCGTGGGAGCTGGAGGCCGGGTTGCCGAAATTACCGGTAAAGCCCAGACACTCGACCATCACCTTGATGACCCGCTCATCCACCGGCGTGGTGGCGGCGTAATCGAAATACAACGGACGTTTATTCATAAAAGACTCGCAGAGCGTGTTCCGGGATCAGGAAGCTCGTGACTGCAAACGGCAAAGCGCAGCCTTGTGAGCTGCGCGCTGTTTTCAGAACGCTACCAATACCTGATCGGATGCCGTTAAAGAAGAACTACTTCATTTAAAAGTGCGTAGGAACGCTCCTGAAAAGTCAGCTTAACAGGCATCGGGCAAGCGGTTGAAGCAATGCGTCAGCTAAAGCTTTCAAGCAACAGCGGATACAGCGAACCCACGAGCAGCGCGGCCATGCCCCAATTGAACAGGCGCAGCCAGCGGCGATCCTGCAGAACGTTGCGCAACAGTGTGCCGCAAGCGGCCCAGACACCGACGCTCGGCAGGTTGATGATGGCAAAAACCGCCGCAATCACGATCACATTGGTGAAGTAACCCTGCATCGGCGTGTAGGTGCTGATGGCGCCAATGGCCATGATCCAGGCTTTGGGATTGACCCACTGGAACGCGGCGGCGCCCAGATAACTGATCGGTTTCGCCTCGCCCTGCTGGCTCTCCGAGATTGGCCCGGAATGGGCGATTTTCCACGCCAGATACAGCAAATACGCCGCCCCCACATAACGCAGTACGGTGTAGAGCAAAGGATAAGTCTGGAACACCGCGCCAAGGCCGAAACCAACCGCCACCACGAGTACAAAGAAGCCACAAGTGATGCCGAGCATGTGCGGAATCGTGCGGTTGAAGCCGAAGTTCACCCCGGATGCCAGCAACATGGTGTTGTTCGGGCCGGGTGTGATTGAAGTAACGAGAGCAAACAGGGCGAAGCCCAGCAGCAGGTCGAGAGAGAGCGTCATGGGTGGCAGTCCGTCAGGGTCAGTCAGGTGTTGACCCTATCGCACACCCAGGGCGAAACCCATGGACAGTTACGCGAAACTTGGAGCAGTACAGTTTCGCCTCAGCTTGGACGACCGTGAAGCTGTACAGATCGCCCGGCGTTCATTTCACCCTGGTTGTCGAAGTTGAACGACTTTTGCGGCTGGCCGAGCAGCTCGGCTTTTTTCGCGTGGTATTCGTCGAAGGACAGACCACGGCGGTTCAGCGCTTCCAGCGCCAGTTCCTTGCTTTCTTCAGCGGTGTAAGGGCGAAGCTCGGGGGAGACATGGCTGGCACATCCGGCGAGTACGGAGATGGCGAGCATCAGCATCGTTGCGATCATCGGTTTCATTTTGGCGTCCTGGCGACTGGGTTCGAGGCAATGAACACAGGCTACCCGCGCCTCCCGGGCAGCAGAAATCAACGCTTTCAATAGTGGCTATCAAGAAATGGCGATCATTGTCGATGCGCTGGGAGAACCCGGGCCGGGGGCGCATTGGCTGGAGCCGACTTGATGGCATTTATATGGCGCTGCTGCTCGTCGGGCACTCGGTGAGGCGAAAGAGGCTGACCTATATTTATTCGGCCGAATAACGGCGCAGGTACTTTTTATTCACACTACAAGAACAGGGAGATCCATCATGAGCGTCAAACCCATTCCAGAGGGGTATCACAGCATCACCCCCTACCTGGGCATCAACAAAGCCGCCGAAGCCATCGCTTTCTACAAAAAAGCCTTCGGCGCCATTGAGGTCATGCGCCTGAACATGCCCGATGGCGGTGTCGGCCACGCCGAACTGCGCATCGGCGATTGCCCGATCATGCTGGGCACACCGTGCGATCAAGGGCCGCTGAGCAACCCGGACAATTCGCCGTCCGTGGGTCTGCATTTGTACGTGACGGATGTCGACAAGTCCTACAAACAGGCGATCGATGCCGGCGCAACCGTTGTATCGGAGGTCAAGGATCAGTTTTACGGCGACCGTTCAGGGACCTTGAAGGATCCCTATGGGCACCTGTGGTTCCTGGCCACGCGCAAGGAAGACCTGACCCAGGAGCAGGTCGAGCATCGGGCGAAGGAGATGTTTGCCCAGGGTTGAAATCCTTGGTGTTGGTGCGGGCCTCTTCGCGAGCAGGCTCGCTCCCACGGGTTTTGTGGTGTTTTCAGATGGATTGCAACGGCATCGTCAGTTCAACCCGCAAGCCGTCTGGCTGGCTATCGAAATGCAGCGTGCAACCGCAACGCTGAACGATGGCCTGGACAATCGCCAGCCCCAGACCACAACCGGTACTCTGGCCGTTGCGCCAGAAGCGCTGGGTGAGATGTTGCAAATCTTCCTCGGCAATCCCCGGCCCATGGTCGCGCACCACGAACTGCACACGATTGCCGCTGGTTTCCAGCCTCAATTCCACCACTTTGTCGGCGGGGGTATGGCGCAGTGCGTTGTCGAGCAAGTTACGCAGCGCGGCAATCGACAGCACGGCGGGCATTTGTACCGGCGCGGCGGAGACCTTGCCCGGTACCTGAAACCTGATGCGCTGGCGATCGCCGCTCGCCGCGTCCTGGATCGCCAGTTTCGCCACTTGCTCGGCGTTGCATTGCACACCGTCGTCAAACGACAGACTGCCCTCGACGCGCGCCAGCAACAGCAATTGTTCGAGGGTCCGGTGCATGCGGTCGGCGCCCTCTTCGGCCCGGGCCAGGGACTGGTCCCGGGCGCTGCCGTCAGTCATGCGCGCCACTTGCAGGTGGGTCTTGATCGCGGTCAGCGGGCTGCGCAGTTCGTGGGCCGCGTCTCCGGTCAGGCGACGTTCGCGCTCGATGGTCTTGCCGATGCGCTGGAGCAACTGGTTCTGGGTTTCCAGAAGGGGTTGCAACTCGCTGGGCAACGGCTGGATCTGCAAGGGTTCGAGGGAGTCGGCGCTGCGGCGCATCAAGGCGTCGCGCATGCGGTTGAGCGGCGCCAGCCCCTGGCCGATGCCCAGCCAGAGCAGGCACAGGCACCCGAGCAGGGCCACGCCCACCGGCACCGACGCGGCCAGCAGGATCGACATGTTCAACGCTTCGCGCTCGATCTGCCGGTCGGCGGTGGTGATGCGCAGATCGCCCCGGGCCAATGTGAAACTGCGCCACGGCGCGCCGTCGATCATCTGATCGTGAAAACCGAGTTTCTCTGCCTCCAGGGCCTGCTGCGGCTCGGTGTGACTGCGAGCGAGGATTTCACCGCGCAACGAGCTGACCTGGCAGGCCATGCCACCCGGAATGTTCAGCTGTTCGGCACTGAAGTGGGTGCCCTCGCCCTTGCTCGGCACGGGCGGCAGTTGCTCCATCAGGCCGGCGACCATGCGCGCCGACGCGACCAGGCGCTGGTCGAGGGAAAACATCATTTGATTGCGCAAATCGCTGAGCATCCAGGCCGCGGCCAAGGCCCAGATCAAGGCAAATGCGGCGCCGAGCGTCAGGCTCAGGCGCAAACGCAGACTCATCACTTCGATTCTTCTCCGCCATCAGCCGGCCCCAGGCGATAGCCCAGGCCGCGCACCGTCTCGACAATACCGTTGCCGAGTTTGCGCCGCAGGTGATGGATATGGACGTTAAGGGCGTTGCTTTCCAGTTCGTCGTTGAAACCGTAGACGCTGTCCTTGAGTTGCTCGGTGGACAGTACCCGGCCACGGTTATGCAGCAAGGCTTGCAGCAATGACTGCTCGCGACGCGACAGGTCCACCGGTTGGCCCGCGAGCATGGTTTCGCGGCTGCTCGGGTCGTAGGTCAGGGCTCCGTGTTCGATCAGGTTGACGCTGCGTCCCGCCACTCGCCGCAACAGCGTATGCAGGCGTGCAGCCAACTCACGCAGGTCGAACGGTTTGAGCAGGTAATCATCAGCGCCGGCTTGCAGGCCATCGACGCGGTCGGTGACCGAGTCCCGGGCGGTGAGGATCAGCACCGGCAACTCCAGGCCCTGATGACGCAATTGCTGCAGTAGCTTGAGGCCATCTTCGTCCGGCAACCCGAGGTCGAGCACCATGACATCGAACTCCGCCACCTTGAGCATCGCCCGGGCAGCGGACGCCGTAGCGACGTGTTCCACGGTCAGGCCCTGGGCGGTCAGACCGGCGACGATACCGCTGGCGATCAGTTCATCGTCTTCGCAAACCAGTACGTGCATGGGGAGCCTCGTAGAAATAAAGCCTATCAAGCCATTGACCGATTAAGTCGACATTATGCCGCAAGCGCCACCGCCACAAGGCCGGGGCGGTTAATCATCGGTTAATCGCCACCCGCCACTGTGCACCTCATTAGCACAGGGCAAAGGCTTATCCATGCATCGTCTGTTTTTACTTTTTACCCTATTGATCGCGGGCCTGGCCCAGGCGGGAACCAATCCGTTCGACACCAAACCTGAATTTCTCCCGGTTGATAAAGCCTTCACGTTTACCTCCGAACGTCTGGAATCCGGTGAAACCCAGCTCTATTGGCAGATCACCGATGGCTATTACCTGTACCAGAAACGTTTGAAATTCGACGGACTGCCTGTCGGGCAGCATCCCGCGTTGCCGGAAGGTGAAGCCCACAGCGACGAGTTTTTCGGCGAACAGCAAGTCTACCGCCAGGGTCTGGAACTGAAGATTCCGGCGGGTGCCAGCGGCACRGTCAAGGTCAGTTACCAGGGTTGCGCCGATGCCGGTTTGTGTTATCCGCCGCAAACCAGAGTCGTGGACCTGGGCAACGCCAATGCGCAGAGTGCGGCCAATGAAGCACCGGACCAGGCGCTGGCCAGCAGCCTGCAACAACGGGCGCTGGGTTGGAGCCTTTTGCTGTTCTTCGGCCTGGGCCTGCTGCTGGCCTTCACGCCATGTTCGTTGCCGATGCTGCCGATTCTGGCCGGGTTGATCGTCGGCAGTGGCGCCACACCCAAACGCGGTTTCGCCCTGGCCAGCAGTTACGTGGTCAGCATGGCGCTGGTGTATGCGGCGATGGGTGTCCTGGCCGCATCCCTCGGGGCTAATCTGCAAGCCTGGCTGCAGAACCCTTGGTTGCTGGGCAGTTTCGCGACGATTTTCGTGGTGCTGGCGCTGCCGATGTTCGGCTTCTTCGAACTGCAACTGCCGGTGGCCGTACGCGATCGCCTGGAAAACGTTTCGCGCAATCAACGTGGCGGCAACCTGATCGGCGCCGGGGTGCTGGGGGCGCTGTCCGGCCTGCTGGTCGGCCCGTGCATGACCGCACCGCTGGCCGGTGCCCTGCTCTATATCGCGCAAAGCGGTAACGCGTTGCATGGCGGATTGATTCTGTTCGCCATGGGCATCGGTATCGGCGTGCCGCTGCTGTTGCTGGTGACCGTCGGCAATCGCTTCATGCCCAAACCCGGCGCCTGGATGAACCTGGTCAAAGGCATTTTCGGCTTTCTGTTCCTCGCCACCGCGTTGCTGATGCTGCGGCCGGTGCTGGACGAATCCCTGTGGGTCGGATTGTGCGGTGCGCTGCTGTTGATCACGGCCTACAGCGCCTGGAAACAGTCGGAAGGTTTCGGCCGTATCGCACACTTGTTTGGCGCCAGCTCGTTGTTGCTCGGTTTGTGGGGTGGCCTGTTGGTGATCGGTGCGGCCGGTGGTGGCGACGATCCATTCAAGCCATTGCAGGTCTTCCGCGCCTCGAACCAGGCGGTGGCCACCGTGCCGGTTGGCCACGATGCCTTCACCACCATCAAGGATCCGCAGGCACTGCAACGGGAACTCGACGCCGCACAGGCTCAGGGCCAATGGGTGCTGCTGGACTACTATGCCGACTGGTGTGTGTCGTGCAAGGTCATGGAAAAACAGGTGTTCGGCAAAGCCAATGTCATGGAAGCCCTGAGCGACGTGCGCTTGCTCCGACTGGACGTCACCGCCGACAATGCCGCCAGCCGCGAACTGCTCGGCCATTACAAAGTGCCAGGGCCGCCCAGCCTGCTGTGGATTGGTGCTGACGGTGAAGAGCGTCGCAGCCAGCGCATCACTGGCGAGGTCGATGCCGATACTTTCCTGCAACGCTGGACCAACACCCGAGACGCCCGTTAATGCTGACCTTCACCCTCGGCACCTTTGCCATTGCGCTTAATCATCTGCTGCTGATCAGTGCGCTGGCACTGGCCACGTTTGTCGGCTGGTGGGTGGCCAAACGTGGCGGTGACAACCCCGAGTCGGTACTGTTCAGCCTGTTTCTACTGGGCATGCTGGCGGCCCGAATCAGTTTCGTGGTGGTCTATTGGGCCCACTATCGCAACGATCCGTGGCAGGTCATCGACCTGCGCGATGGCGGTTTCCTCGCCTGGCCGGGGGTGATTGTGGTTTTGCTTGCCACGCTGTATCGCGGCTGGCGACGCCCGGGGTTACGCCGTCCATTGGGCTTTGGCGTGGCCAGTGGCCTGGCGTTCTGGTTGTTGGCGACGTTCTCCCTGTCGATTTATGAACAAGGCACACGCCTGCCGGAAATCGCCCTGCGCAATGCCGCCGGCGAAACCGTGCAACTGGCCGACTACAAGGGCGGCCCGTTGGTGATCAATCTCTGGGCCACCTGGTGCCCGCCGTGCCGCCGGGAAATGCCGGTACTGGAAAACGCCCAGCAACACCGGCCGGACCTGACGTTCCTGTTCGTCAATCAGGCGGAAAGCATGCAAAGCGTCGCGACCTTTCTGGAAACCCAGGGCCTGAGCCTGTCCAACGTGCTGTTCGACGGCGGCGGGCGTCTGAGCCAGGCTGTCGGTTCCATGGCGTTACCAACTACGCTGTTCTACAACCCCGAGGGTCGCCTGCTGGGCAGCCATCTGGGCGAGTTGTCGGAAGCCAGCCTGGCCCGCGCGCTGGAAAACTTCGACACCGTACCCGCCACCTCTTCAAGGAAATTGCCATGTCCCGCCTCCGCCACCTGCTGACCCTGAGCCTCGGTGCGGCCCTGATTCACCTGCCATCGGTGCAGGCCGAAGAGTTGCCCGATGCCATCAAGAAAATCGAGGCCAAGGGCGCGAAAATCGTCGGCCAGTTCGATGCCCCCGACGGCTTGCGCGGTTATGCTGCGCAATACCAGAACCGCGGCATGGCGCTGTACCTGACTCCGGATGGCAAACACGTGTTGCTGGGCAACCTGTATGACGCCGAGGGCAATGACCTGAGCAGCGCGCCATTGCAGAAATTGGTGTATGCACCAATGGCCAAGGAAGTCTGGGCCAAGTTCGAAACAAGCAACTGGATCGGCGACGGCAAAAAGGATGCGCCGCGCGTGGTGTACCTGTTCAGCGACCCGAACTGCCCGTACTGCAACATGTTCTGGGAACAGGCCAGGCCGTGGGTCAAGGCCGGCAAGGTGCAGTTGCGCCACATCATGGTGGGCATCATTCGCGAAGACAGCCCGGGGAAATCCGCCGCCCTGCTCGCGGCCAAAGACCCGGAAAGAGCCCTGCAGGATCACGAAGCCGCTGGCAAGGACAGTTCGCTCAAGGCCTTGAAGGAAGTGCCGCCGGTGATCCAGGCAAAACTCGCGGCCAACATGCAATTGATGGAAGAGCTGCAGCTGCAGGCAACACCGGCGATTTTCTACATGGACGACAAGGGTGATCTGCAACAGCAGCAAGGTGCGCCATCGCCGGACAAACTGGCGAAGATTCTCGGGCCGAAGTAAGTAGTCCGCCGTCGGATTCACGGTGATAACRCTGACGCCATCGCGGGCAAGCCCGCTCCCACAGGAGTCTATGGCGCCCACAAAATATGTGTTCACCACCTGCCCTTGTGGGAGCGGGCTTGYCCGCGATGGAGCCAGGACAACCGGCTAAGTTCTCTCAGCTAAAAATTTCAGCAGTTCGGCGGTGACGAACCCAGGATTCTCCAGATTGGCAATATGCCCCGCCTCCGGCACCAGCAGCCAGGGGCAGCCAATCAATTCAGCCATTTCACGGGCTTCACTCGGTGGCCGGGGCTTGTCCTGGTCACCGCACATTACCAGCGTGCTCGCTGCGTCCAATTCGCTCAGACGCGATAACAGATCATCCCGCCCAAACGTAATCCGCCCCATCGGCACGATGCTTTCACGCAGGCGATCCGCGGGTAGAGCCGCGAGGGAAGCATGAAAATCCCGGTAGAGCGCCGACTGCGGATCAATGCCCGGCCGGAAGAAAATCGGCACCACGATATCCAGCAGCGCTGGAGTGATGACACCCGCCTCTTCGATCTGCTTCAGCAATGAAAAGTAATACTGGCGAGTCGGCTCCGGTTCAGCGCCGACGTAGGTGTCCATCAACACCAGGCCGTTGAGCCGGTGCGCTGCCGACAACGCCAGGCGCACGCCCCACATGCCACCGACCGACAGGCCAACCAGCGTGACCCGCTCGATATCCAGATGGTCGAGCAAGACCAGGGCCTGACGCGCCAGGTCATCCAGCGATGTCGTACCGACAGGCAATGGCCCGGATTGGCCGTGTCCCCACAGGTCCAGGGCGATCACCCGATACTGTTGCGACAGCGTGGCAATCTGCGGCGCCCACATGGCCTGGTCCCAGAGGTAACTCCCGGCCAGCAGCACCGCCGGGCCGGTGCCTTGATCGATGTAGTGAAGGGGTTGTCCGTCTATCGTTACGAAGGGCATCGACTGTCTCCGCGAGTAAAAATGGAGCCGAAAGACTGAGCGGCAGACAGTTCCTCGTCAATCGCTGGAGTGTGTGCGTTTGTGCCACTGCATTCGCGGGCAAGCCCGCTTGAAGCTGACAATGATCATGTCCGGCAATTCGAGGCCGCGCTCGGCACCCGCAGCGGATTGCCGCCCCTATCGTTTGCCCTTCGGGACGACTGAAACGCTCCAGTCATTGCACGTGCAACTCGGTGAGCCGTGGCAGGAAATTCAGGAAAAGACCGTCAATTGGCGACTTGTGGTGCCGGTTCGTTGTGCGGGATCGGCACTAGCGCAATCTTGTACGGCTCGAAAATCTTCAGCATCTGGCCGTTGTCCCGCAAGCCTTGCAACAACTTGCCGAAGGCCTCACCAGTGATGGGCGCGGTCGGTCGGAGAATGGCGTAGTGGTGATAGATCTGGTCAACGCGCTGGGACACCAGCAACTCGTCAGCGACTTTTTTATTGCGTAACAAGTAGTCGAACAGATAAGAGCGCGTGACCAGGGCGATGTCGGCACGATCGCGCAACACCATCAGCAGATTGCTGTCGTGGGAATAGGTCAGCGTGGCATTGTAGTTTTTCGCGAGGTACTGGGGATCGGCATTGAAGTTGGCGAACTCGTAATGATAGCCGCTGAACAGAGCCAGACGCTTGCCGCTCAGGTCGGCAAAATAGCTTTGCTGTCGATCGGGCAGGCGTTGCGCGACAAAAATCTCGGCGTCTTCCAGCCCCATGTCGACGGAAGTATGGGGAATGTCTTCCCACCCCCAGGCCGGATTCTCGAAGATGGCCATGTCGACCCGGCTCTGCTTGAAGTCACCGAAGCGCCGGGGAATGGACGTGGGCACCAGGACAAACTGGTAGTCACTTTGCGACGCATTCAGAGCCTCGACCAGTTGCGGCAGCAACCCGGTATCGGCCCCGGATTCCGGGCGCACGGTATAGGGCGGAAAATGCGCGGCACCAATGCGCACCAGCTGCGCAGCCTGGGACGGCATCACCGTTGACGCTGCAAGCATCGCCAGCAAAAGCTGCGAGGCTGTCCGAATTGGCGAATCCATCAAAACAACCCCACTCCCCAATAAAACGGCATCAATGCATTCAAGCTAGGCGGTTTCGTCCAGTTAGCCAGTTTAATGCTGGCCAATACAACTTTATTGTCGGTCTTCCAGCACCAGAATCAACGCTTCATCAGCCAACTGATCGAGGCTCATGTTGCCGTCGGCGCGAAACCAGGTGGTGGTCCATGACAATGCGCCGGTCAGGAACCGCCGAGTGATGAACACATCGCCGCGGATAAACCCGGCGGTCTTGGCTTCGCCCAGTACTTGCAGCCAGATGTCTTCGTAGATATCCCGCAGCGCCAGGACTTTGGCCTGGCCCTCTTCGGACAGCGAGCGCCATTCGTAGACCAGCACGGCCATGGCCTCGCCGCTGCCGCCCATGATCGACTGCAATTCACAGCGGATCAGCGCCAGCACCCGCTCGCGCACATTGCCGGCTTCGGCGACGGCCGCACGCATCAACGCGGTATTGTAGCGTATGGTTTCTTCCATCACGGCGCGCAGGATCTCGTCCTTGCTTTTGAAGTGGTGGAAAATGCTCCCGGACTGAATGCCCACAGCGCCGGCCAGATCGCGCACGGTCGTGCGTTCATAGCCTTTATTGCGGAACAGGTGCGCCGCGACTTGCAGCAGCTTGCCACGGGCGCTGTCCGGGTCGGTCAATTGGCCGTCGTCCACCAATTCACGCATGACCCTCAGGGCTTTTTGCTCGTCCACCCGTTATCTCCTACAGTCGATCAATCAATAACGCCGATCCCCCCGAAAACACCGGAGTTGCGCGGGCAATTTAAGCTCATGAATGCAACCAAGCAAGCGCTTGGGCAGAAGATAGTCAAGTCATTTACAAACCAAGCGCTTGCTTGGTAATGTCGACGCACTTCGGTTGGAGGTGACTATGGAATGGACTGCGCCTAAAACAATTCGTATCGGTTGCGCCAGCGCCTTCTGGGGCGATACCTCGACCGCTGCCGCGCAACTCGTGGAACACGGGCATCTGGACTATCTGGTCTTCGACTACCTGGCCGAGATCACTCTGTCGATCATGGCCGGCGCGCGGATGAAAGATCCCCAGGCCGGCTATGCGGGCGACTTCATCGAAGTCCTCGAGCCCTTGCTGCCGCAACTCGCGGCGCACAACATCCGGGTCATCAGCAATGCCGGCGGGGTCAATCCCCAAGCCTGCGCCGCCGCCCTGCAAGCAGCCTGCGACAAGGCCGGGGTGGCGCTGAAGATCGCCGTGCTGCTGGGCGATGACTTGCAGCCGCAATTCAAACAGCTGGGCAACCTGGGCATTCATGAAATGTTCAGCGGCGCACCCCTACCCTCGATGTGCGTCTCGACCAATGCCTACCTCGGCGCACCCGGCATCGTCGAAGCCTTGCGTCTGGGGGCGGACATCGTGATCACCGGGCGCGTGGTCGACAGTGCGGTGGTCAGTGCTGCGCTGGTGCATGAGTTCGGCTGGTCGTGGCACGACTACGACAAGCTCGCCCAGGCGGCATTGGCCGGGCACATAATCGAATGCGGCGCCCAATGCACCGGCGGCAACTTCACGGATTGGCGCGACGTGCCCGACTACGAACACATCGGTTTTCCCATCGTCGAAGTCAGCGCCGACAGCCAGTTCATCGTCAGCAAACCCGAAGGGACCGGCGGGCTGATCACGCCGCTGACGGTGGGCGAACAGATGCTGTACGAAATCGGTGACCCACGTGCCTACCTGCTGCCCGATGTGGTGTGCGATTTCACTCAGGTCAAACTGCTGCAACAGGGCAAGAACGCGGTACAGGTACACGGCGCCAAAGGTCTGCCGCCGACCGCTCAATACAAGGTCAGCGCCACCTGCCTCGATGGTTTTCGCTGCACCGCCAGTTGCCTGATTGCCGGCATTGATGCCGTCGACAAGGCGCGGCGAGTCAGCGATGCGATCATCAACAAGACCTCGGAAATGTTCCACCAGCGCGGCTGGGCGCCGTACAGCGACGTGAGTATCGAGTTGCTGGGCAGCGAGGCCACCTACGGCCCCCACGGCCAGCGTCAGGACAGCCGCGAAGTGGTGATCAAACTCGCGGTACGCCATCCGGACAAGCAGGCCTTGATCGTGTTCTCTCGGGAAATCGCCCAGGCCGCCACCGGCATGGCGCCGGGGCTGACCGGCATTGTCGGTGGCCGGCCGACGGTGTATCCGCTGATCCGGCTGTTCTCGTTCCTGATCGACAAAACCGCCTGCACGCTGGACATTGATTGCATGGGCCAGCGCCACCGGTGTGCCCTGCCCGCCCTCGATGTGCTCGACCCGCTGGACCTGCCAGCTCCGCTCGCGCCACCGAAACCGGTTGGCCTGGCCGACGCCAGCGTGGCCCTGGTCAAACTGGCGGTCGCCCGTTCCGGCGACAAGGGCAACCACAGCAACATCGGCGTCATGGCCCGCGAGCCCGAGTTCCTGCCATGGATCGCCGAAGCCTTGACCCCGGAAGTGATCGTCGACTGGATGGGCCACGTCCTCGATCCCATCCACGGGCGAGTCGAATGCTGGTACTTGCCCGCCAGCCACAGCCTGAATTTCCTGCTGGAAAACGCCCTCGGCGGCGGCGGTGTCGCCAGCCTGCGAATCGATCCGCAAGGCAAAGCCTTCGCCCAACAACTGCTGGAAATCCAGATTCCGGTGCCGCAGCGCATCGCCGACCAGTTCAACTAGAGGATTGCCGCCATGGCCTACGATTCGATTTTCAAAGCCGATTTGTTTGCCGGCAAAAACATCATCGTCACCGGTGGCGGCAGTGGTATCGGCCGCTGCACCGCCCACGAACTGGCGGCCCTCGGTGCCCATGTGCTGCTGGTCGGGCGCAAGGCCGACAAGCTGAAAACCGTTGCGGCAGAGATTGCCGAAGACGGCGGCAAGGCCGATTGGGCGGTTTGCGACATCCGCGAGGAAGAACCGGTGCAACACCTGGTCAGCGAATTGATCCGCAAGCATGGCCCCATTCATGGCCTGGTCAACAATGCGGGCGGGCAGTACCCGTCGCCCTTGGCCTCGATCAATCAGAAGGGTTTCGAAACCGTGATGCGCACCAACCTGGTGGGCGGTTTCCTGATGGCCCGGGAAGTGTTCAACCAGTCCATGAGCAAGCACGGCGGCGCCATCGTCAACATGCTCGCCGACATGTGGGGGGGCATGCCCGGTATGGGTCACTCCGGCGCGGCACGTTCGGGCATGGACAACCTGACCAAGACCGCCGCGTACGAATGGGGTCATGCCGGGGTGAGGGTCAACGCCGTGGCACCGGGCTGGATTGCCTCCAGCGGCATGGACACCTACGAAGGCGCATTCAAGGCTGCGATTCCGACTTTGCGCGAACACGTGCCGCTCAAGCGCATCGGCACCGAATCGGAAGTCAGCGCGGCGATTGTTTTCCTGCTCAGCCCGGCAGCGGCGTTCGTCAGCGGCAGTACCTTGCGCATCGACGGCGCCGCCAGCCTCGGCGGGCGCGCCTGGCCAATCCACAAGGCAACCAACAGCGAGTCGTACAACGGTTTCCACCGCGCCTACATACCAGACGTATTGAAGGACAAGGAATAACCCATGCCGGTGATTCAGTCGTTACTCGATCCCCACAGCGAGCCGTTCGCCCAGAACCGTGCGGCGATGCTGAGCGCCATCGAGCAAGTCCGCACGCTCGAACAGATCCTGCTGAACAAGGCTGCCGAAGCCAAACCCAGGTTCGAAAAACGTGGTCAGTTATTGCCTCGCGAACGCCTCAATCTGCTACTGGACCCCGGCGCGCCGTTTCTCGAACTGGCCAGCCTGGCCGGCTACAAGCTGCACGACGACAAGGACGGCAGCTGCGCCGGTGGCGGTTTGATCGCGGGCATCGGCTACGTGTCTGGCGTGCGTGTGCTGGTAGTCGCGAACAATAGCGCGATCAAGGGCGGGACCATCTCCCCCAGCGGTTTGAAGAAATCCCTGCGCCTGCAACAGATCGCCATGGAAAACAAACTGCCGGTAATCACCCTCGCCGAAAGTGGCGGCGCCAACCTCAATTACGCGGCGGAGATTTTCGTCGAAGGCGCACGCAGCTTTGCCAATCAGGCGCGGATGTCGGCCATGGGTTTGCCGCAGGTCACCGTGGTGCACGGCTCGGCCACGGCGGGCGGAGCCTATCAGCCGGGATTGTCGGATTACGTGGTGGTGGTGCGCGGCAAGGCCAAGCTGTTCCTCGCAGGTCCCCCACTGCTCAAGGCCGCCACCGGCGAAGTCGCGACCGATGAAGAACTGGGCGGCGCCGAGATGCACGCACAAACCGCCGGTACCGCCGAATACCTGGCCGAGAACGACGCCGACGGTGTGCGTCAGGTACGCGAAATTGTCAGCCTGCTGCCGTGGAACGAGCAGTTGCCCCCACTCCCCGAACGTCGCTGGGAGGAGCCGCTCTACCCCATCGACGAACTGCTGGGCCTGATTCCGGATGATCCGAAAAAACCCTACGACGCACGTGAAATCATCGCTCGTCTCGCCGACGCTTCGAACTTTCTTGAATTCAAAGGCGAGTTCGATCAGCAGACCGTGTGCGGTCATCTGAGAATTCAGGGCCGCGCCTGCGGCTTCATCGGCAACAACGGCCCGATCACGCCAAAAGGCGCGAGCAAGGCCGCCCAGTTCATCCAGCTGTGCGACCAGAGCCAGACGCCGCTGCTGTTTTTCCACAACACCACCGGGTTCATGGTCGGCACCGAATCGGAACAGCAAGGCGTGATCAAGCACGGCGCGAAGATGATCCAGGCGGTGGCCAACGCCCGGGTGCCGAAGCTGACCATCGTCGTCGGTGGCTCCTACGGCGCGGGCAACTATGCAATGTGCGGACGCGGCCTCGACCCGCGTTTCCTCTTCGCCTGGCCCAACAGCCGCACCGCCGTGATGGGCGGCGCGCAAGCGGGCAAAGTGCTGCGCATCGTCACCGAGGCAAAACAGGCCAAGGACGGCCTGGTGCCCGATCCGAAAATGCTCGACACGCTGGAACAGGTCGCCGCGCAGAAACTCGACAGCCAGTCCACGGCACTCTACGGCAGTGCCAATCTGTGGGACGACGGATTGATCGACCCGCGCGATACCCGGACTTTGCTGGGTTACTTGCTGGACATCTGTCATGAGGCCGAGGTGCGGCCATTGCAAGCCAACAGTTTTGGCGTAGCCCGGTTCTAGGCCGGCTCAAGGAGAACAATAAAAATGATCTTCACCCAGGAACACGAAGCACTGCGCCGCACCGTGCGCCAATTCGTCGAGCACGAGATCAACCCGCACGTCGAGGAATGGGAAAAGGCCGGGCGCTTCCCCATCCACGAAGTCTTTCGCAAGGCCGGCGACCTTGGCTTGCTGGGCATTTCCAAACCGGAAAAATTCGGCGGCATGGGGCTCGACTACAGCTATTCGATCGTCGCAGCCGAAGAGTTCGGCACTATTCATTGCGGCGGCATACCGATGTCCATCGGCGTGCAGACCGACATGTGCACACCCGCCCTGGCACGGTTCGGCTCCGATGAGTTGCGCGACGAATTCCTGCGCCCGGCTATCAGCGGCGAGCAGGTCGGCTGCATCGGTGTCTCCGAAGTCGGCGCCGGTTCTGACGTTGCCGGATTGAAAACCACGGCGCGCAAGGACGGCGACGATTATGTGATCAACGGCAGCAAGATGTGGATCACCAACTCGCCGAGCGCCGACTTCATCTGCCTGCTGGCCAATACCTCCGACGACAAACCGCACATCAACAAATCGCTGATCATGGTGCCGATGAACACGCCGGGCATCAGTTTGAGTTCACACCTGGACAAGCTCGGCATGCACAGCTCGGAAACCGCCCAGGTGTTTTTCGACAACGTGCGCGTACCCCAGCGCAACCGCATCGGCCATGAAGGCGCGGGGTTCATGATGCAGATGCTGCAGTTCCAGGAGGAACGCCTGTTCGGCGCGGCCAACATGATCAAGGGCCTGGAGTATTGCGTCGACAGCACCATCGAATACTGCAAGGAGCGCAAAACCTTCGGCAACGCGCTGATCGACAATCAGGTCATCCACTTCCGCCTGGCTGAACTGCAAACCGAAATCGAATGCCTGCGGGCGCTGGTCTATCAGGCCACCGAGCAATACGTCAAAGGCCAGGACGTCACACGCCTGGCCTCCATGGCCAAGCTCAAGGCCGGGCGGCTGGGCCGCGAAGTCAGCGACAGTTGCCTGCAATACTGGGGCGGCATGGGCTTCATGTGGGACAACCCGGTGGCCCGCGCCTACCGTGACGTGAGGCTGGTATCGATTGGCGGCGGCGCCGACGAAATCATGCTGGGGATCATCTGCAAACTCATGGGCATCCTGCCGGGGAAAAAGAAATGAGCAGCCTGCCGGTTTGCCAGACCTTGCTGCTGGAACTGCACAACGGCGTATTGCACATCACCCTCAACCGCCCGGACAGCCGCAATGCGATGAGCTTGCAGATGGTCGCCGAGTTGCGCTCGGTGCTGGCAGCCGTGCGCGATGACCGAGGGGTTCGCGCGCTGGTGATCGGCGGTGCCGGAGGCCACTTCTGCGCCGGTGGCGATCTCAAGGACATCGCCAGTGCCCGCGCTCAAGGTTCGAGCGCTCACCGTGATATGAATCGGGTGTTCGGTGCGTTGCTGCAGGAGGTGCAACAGGCTCCGCAAGTGGTGATCACGGTGCTGCAAGGCGCGGTGCTCGGCGGTGGTTTCGGCCTGGCCTGTGTCAGCGATATCGCCATGGCCGATCACCAGGCGCAATTCGGCCTGCCGGAAACCAGCCTCGGCTTGTTGCCGGCGCAGATCGCGCCGTTCGTGGTGCAGCGCATCGGCCTGACCGAGACCCGGCGCCTGGCCCTGACCGCGGCACGTTTTGATGGTCACCAGGCACGGCGCATGGGGCTGGTGCATTTTGTCGAGCATGATCCGCAGGCCCTGGCCGAGCGTCTCGATGAGGTGTTGGCCCATGTGTTGTGTTGTGCGCCGGGGGCGAATGCGGCGACCAAGAAACTCCTGCTGGCGAGTGCCGGACAACCGACCGATGCCCTGCTGGATCAAGCGGCGCAATGGTTCAGCGATGCGGTGACCGGGGCAGAAGGCGTCGAGGGAGCGATGGCCTTCGTGCAAAAACGCAAGCCGGGGTGGGCCTCCTAAAAGCTTCGCTGGCAAGCCAGCTCCTACAGTGAATTTATGCACACACAATCCCTGTAGGAGCTGGCTTGCCAGCGAAGAGGCCCGAACAGACACCGCACAACCTGAGAGACACCCCATGCCCGGACTCAAAAAAATCCTCATCGCCAACCGCGGTGAAATCGCCTGCCGCATCCAGCGCACGGCCCAGGCGCTGGGCTATCGCACGGTCGCCGTGTTCAGCGATACCGACGCCGATGCCCTGCACGTGCAGATGGCTGACGAGGCGGTCAACATCGGCCCGGCAGCGGTGCAACAGTCTTACCTGAACATCCCGGCCATCCTCGACGCGGCAAGGCGCACCGGCGCGGATGCGATCCATCCGGGCTACGGCTTCCTCTCGGAAAACGCCGGGTTTGCCTTCGCCTGCCAGGACGCCGGCATCACCTTCATCGGCCCCAGCCCCGAGGCCATCGACCTGATGGGCAGCAAGCGCCTGTCGAAGATCGCCATGCTCGAAGCCGGCGTGCCCTGCATCAAAGGCTATCAAGGCGCCGAACAGGACGACGCCACCCTGAGCCGCGAAGCCGGACGCATCGGCTATCCGTTGATGATCAAGGCCAGTGCGGGCGGCGGTGGACGCGGCATGCGCCTGGTGCACGACGCCGGCGATTTGCTGGAACAGATTCGCACCGCGCGCTCCGAAGCCCTGAACGGTTTTGGCAGCGGCGAGCTGATTCTCGAACAGGCACTGGTAGAACCCCGTCATGTCGAGGTTCAGCTGTTCGGCGACCGGCATGGCAACCTGATTTACCTCGGCGAACGCGATTGTTCGGTGCAGCGCCGGCATCAGAAAGTCATCGAGGAAGCGCCCTGCCCGGTGATGACCCCTGAGTTGCGCCAAGCCATGGGCGAGGCGGCGCTCAAGGCCGGCCGGGCAGTGCAGTACGTCGGCGCGGGCACCGTGGAGTTTCTGCTGGATGCGCGCGGACAGTTCTATTTCCTGGAGATGAACACCCGGCTGCAAGTGGAGCACCCGGTGACAGAACTGATCACCGGCCTCGACCTGGTGGCCTGGCAGTTGAATATCGCCGAAGGACAGCCGCTGCCCTTGCGCCAGGAGCAGGTACAACTCCACGGGCACGCCATGGAAGTACGCCTGTATGCCGAAGATCCGGCTCAGGGTTTTCTGCCGCAAACCGGGCGCGTCGTGGCCTGGGAACCGGGATTGCAGGACGGCGTGCGGATCGACCACGGCCTGATCGAAGGCCAGCTCATCTGCCCCTTCTACGACCCGATGCTCGGCAAGCTCATCGCCCACGGCACCACCCGCGAGGAAACCCGACGTAAATTGCTGCGGGCGGTACAAGACAGCGTGCTGTTGGGCGTGCAAAGTAATCAGCGCTTGCTCGCCAGCCTGCTGGAACACCCGCAGTTCGCCTGCGGGGACTTCAGCACCGGGTTCATCGCGCAGCATTTTTCCGAGCATGCCTGCCTGCAATCCCATGCCCCCGGCGCGCATCACCTGGCCATCGCCACCGCCCTGTTCTATCAGGCTGCAGCACAGGCTCACCCGGCCCCGCTTGGCGGTTGGCGCAACAACGCCAGCGTGCCGCTGCACTACCGCATCGGCCTTGAGGATCAGGACTGGCCGGTAGCGTTGCAGGCGATCCCGGGCGAGACGTTGCGCATTCAGGTCGCCGAGCACAGCCTCGAACTGAAGATCATCCACAGCGACGGACGCTGGGCCACCCTCGAAATCGAAGGCATTCGCCAACGCCACGCCTACCGTCTGGAGGCCGGGTGTCTCTGGCTGTTTACCCGCCCGGGCAGCCTGCAGTTTGAGGATCGCACTCAGGCGCAGGTGACCAGCCAGGCCGGTACCAGCTCCGGCACCCTCAAGGCACCGATGGACGGGGCGATTGTCGACGTCCTGGTCAATGAAGGCAGCCCCGTGAGCAAGGGCCAGTTGCTGGTGGTACTGGAGGCGATGAAAATGGAGCACCCGTTGAAATCGGGCATCGACGGTGTGCTCAAACGCCTGCAAGTCAAAGTCGGGGATCAGGTAAAAAACCGGCAGATTCTGTTGGAGGTCGAATAAGCCGCTAGGCGGAACCGCCGGGTTTGGCTACGCTCAAACCCTACAGGACGCGGATACCAGGAAACCTGCAATGCCTCACTGGCTGGTCATCGATCTGGAGGCCACCACCGATGAAGGTGGTTGGCCCGTAACGGATATGGAAATCATTGAAATCGGCGCCACCCTGGTGGACCGCAAGGGACGCGAACTGGACCAGTTCCAGCGTTTCGTCCGGCCTTTGCGGCGGCCGTTACTGACGCCGTTTTGCCGCGAGCTGACGCACATCACCCAAGCCAACATCGATGCCGCGCAACCGCTGGGCGAAGTCTGGCCGGCGTTTGAACGCTGGCTCGGCCAACACCACACGCGACTTGAAGGCTGGGCCAGTTGGGGCGATTACGATCGCAAACAACTGCTTCAGGATTGGCAGCAACTGGGGCTCGCCAGCATGCTGGCCAACGTGCCGCACATGAACCTCAAACAGCGCTTTGCCAAGGCCCGACGCCTGGAACGTCCGCTGGGGTTGAACGGCGCCTTGCAACTGGCCGGCTTGCAGTTCACCGGCCAGCAACACCGGGCGCTGGAAGATGCGCGCAATACCGCACGCCTGCTGCCGCTGGTTCTGCCGCTTTAGACAGGTGACGACGCCAAGGGCCTTGTGCATACTGGCCGGCCCTTTTTAGCCCTTTTCGAGGAATCGCCCATGTTTAAAGTCAACGAGTACTTCGACGGCACCGTCAAGTCGATCGCCTTTGGCACCGCAGAAGGTCCAGCGACCATCGGCGTCATGGCTCCGGGCGAGTATGAATTCGGCACCAGCCAGCGTGAAATCATGCACGTGGTCAGCGGTGCACTGACCGTCAAGCTGCCGGACAGCAGCGACTGGGAAACCTTCGCCGCCGGCAGCCAGTTCAACGTGCCGGCCAATAGCAAGTTCCAGCTGAAAGTGGCCGTCGACACTGCCTACCTGTGCGAATACCGCGGCTAAACCCGCGGGGCTTCACCGAAAAAAGTCACTGTGAAAAAATGCCCGTGTCTCAGGACACGGGCATTTTTCGTTGTGCGGGCGGTGAGCCGAGAGTTTCTACTCCAGGATCTCCACCGGCATGCCGATTTCGAGTCGACCGTTGCCGTCGTTGACCAGGTTCTGGCCGAACATGGCGCCGTCCGCCTGGGAACGGTATTTCTGCAAGGTGGCCAAGGGTTCGCGGTCGTCGCTGCGCTCCCCGGTTTGCGGGTCGATGGTGGTCAGGATGCAACGTGAGCACGACTTGACCACGCGGAACTCGAGCTCGCCGATACGGATACGCTTCCAGCCGTCCTCGGCGAACGCTTCACTGCCTTCGATCACCAGGTTCGGCCGGAAACGCAGCATCTCCAACGGGCGCCCGACCCGTTGCGACAAGTCCTCGAGGGAAGCCTGGCCAATCAGCAACAGTGGATAGCCATCGGCGAATGCCACCTGATCGTCATCCTTGCCATAGCCGGCCTCGGTCATACGCGCCCGATCGAGTGGCACTTGCACCAGGCGCGTCGGTTTGCCAATGAACCGGCTGACCCAGGCCCCTGCTTCATCGCCTGCATCGGGGACTCGCAAGGTATCGCGCCAGATCGTCACGCCACGCAGCTCTGCTTCGTTACCGGGCAAGGCAACGTCGATCGGCGAATGGTCGGGCGCACTGAGGGTCAAACCTCCCTCGGCATTCCACAACGCGGACAACTGGCTCATCTGCGCCACCACACGCTGGGTCAGGAAGCGCCCGCTGGCCTCATCCACCAGCATCCAGCGGCGATCGCCGCCCAGTCCGAGTTTATCGAGATCGATCGCTTGCAAGGTCTCGGCCTTCGCGGACTTCAACGGATAACGATACAGCGCGCTCAGACGCAACATGGCCAGCTCCCTGGTAGGCAAAACGCCACCCTATACGAGCTTGATCACCGAATCAAAGAACAAAAACCCTGCAGGAGCAGCCGGTCGACGCTCGATCGCTCGCGAAAAACCCAAGGACCCCGCTGGGCATCTGGTTTTACGCGTTATCGTTCAAGACCATCGCGAGCAAGCTCGCTCCTACACCTACAGTTGACCGTAGGCCTGATCAGGCCGGTACTTCGTCAAGCATCAGGCGCTGGCGCACCACGTCGACGAGTTTGTCCGGCTGGAATTTGGAGAGGAAATTGTCGCAGCCGACCTTTTTGACCATCGAGTCGTTGAAACTACCGGACAAAGAGGTGTGCAACACCACGTACAAGCCGCGCAGGCGTGGATCGTTGCGAATTTCGGTGGTCAGGCGATAGCCATCCATTTCCGGCATTTCCGCATCGGTGAAGACCATCAGCAGTTTGTCGGTCATGTTTACGCCGGTATCGGCCCAGGCCTTGAGCATATTCAAGGCCTTCAACCCGTCGCTGGCGATGTGCATCTTCACGCCGAGCTGTCCCAGGGTATCGCGCAATTGTGCCAGGGCCACGTTCGAGTCATCCACCAGCAGCACCTCACGGCCACGGGCACGTTCCAGTACCGGATCTTCGAGCTTGTCGCGGGAGACTTTGGCGTTGTACGGGACGATTTCGGCCAGGACCTTTTCGACGTCAATGATTTCCACCAGTTGATCATCGACTTTGCTGATGGCCGTCAGGTAGTGCTGGCGGCCGGCACTGCTCGGTGGCGGCAGGATGGCTTCCCAGTTCATGTTGACGATCCGGTCCACGCCACCGACCAGGAAGGCCTGCACCGAACGGTTGTATTCGGTGACGATAATCGTGCTGCCTGGCCCCGGCACCAACGGGCGCATACCAATGGCCTGGGACAGGTCGATCACCGGCAGGGTCTGGCCACGCAGGTTGACCACGCCGCACACAAAAGGATGGCGCTGCGGCATCAGCGTCAACTTTGGCAGTTGCAAGACTTCCTGTACTTTAAAGACGTTGATCGCGAACAATTGCCGTCCGGCGAGCCGGAACATGAGAATTTCCAGGCGATTCTCACCCACCAGTTGCGTGCGTTGGTCTACCGTGTCGAGAATGCCGGCCATCAATGACTCCTGGTCTTGTTCGGATGAATTCACTTAAAGAATGTTATCGGCTGTTTTTGCCGAAGCTTGACCCACTCTAAAATGCCACGCCCGAGCATTGATGTCACATTAACATCATGCTTTACTGGCGCGGTGATTACATCTGCCGCACTTGCGCACAGCGCGACCCTGGTTCGCGTGAAAGGTTCCGCTGCGTAAGGGATTCCCCTATCAACAATCAGGTGCAACCTGATATTCGCAATATCCAATAGCCATTAATGTGACGCCATTCTCAATGCATGAACGGAGTCAGGCTTTTGTGTGCGATCGCAAGTCAGTGGCCAGCCACCCTCTCGTGTTCCCCTGCCTGCCTGCGGGCCAGCCGAAGTTCGTTCACCCGACGATTCGGCAATGCCGGGGTCCCGACCGCCCTCGTCGACACACTCGCTATCCCCTCATTTGACATGACGTTGTGGAGATAAGTATGCCGAACGACCGTAAAAAGTGGGCCCAGCGGCTCCCGGAGTTCCTCGTCGAGGCTGAAACACTCCTGGCTAAAACCGAGGAATGCCTGAGTCATCTGCAACTGATCAGCAATGACAAGGACGCCATCGACTGCATGCTCAGCACACTGCTCAAGCTGGCCAACAAGGCCGATGCCCTGGCGTTGGCGGCCGTGTCTGAGTTCTCTCTGCATATTCACGGCCTGCTGAACCACGCCCAGCACACCATGAGCCTGCACGAAGACGCACTGAGTGCCTTGAAAGACTGCCTGACCCTGATTGCCTGGCAGCTCGAACTCATCGACCAGACCACCGGGCAACTCAGCCTCGACGACAGCGAGCAGGTCACTCTTATTGAGGCCTTTGCCTTTCAGGTCGGGCAAAGCCGGTTTCAACCACCGGCCAATTCCAGGCCGTTCACCCTCGTTTCCTATTCGCAACGACAGGCCTGAACTTGCCGAACCATGTTGTATGGCATGCTTTGGTTATCAATACCGCGCTGTAACTTGAGTGCGCACATGTCGCAATTGATTTTTTCATAGCTATAAACGACCTCTTTCAACAAACACATCAACCAACTTGTTCCTTTATGGAACCATCGCCCAACGACCGGACTCCTGACTTTTCGGACATATATACGGACGCGACCAACGGTATCTTAAGTGCTACTATGCCGCCTGTTAGTTGACGCCAATTAGTGGCAGTGTGGTTGCAGCCGGACAGTTTGGGGCTGATTTCTCCAAAAAAGTACACCCCGTTGAAGTCGACGCTCCAGATTAAAAAACAGGGGCCTGTCAGCCAGCTTGACCGGTCTGCCCGCAGCGAACATCCATTGGCTCCATCCGCTATGCACGCCAGCCTCAAGTCAATCGCCACGTGGCCACCTTCCCGAGAGAACGCACGCACATTCACGCTGTTGTTATGCGCCTGCTCGACGCTCGGCAGTCTGTTGGTCTATGGCTTGTCCATCCCGTTGCCCCTGTCATTGCTGGTGCTCAACGTTGCGGCGCTGACCAGTGTGGCCGTGCAGTACTGCCTCTCGCGCAAATCCATCAAATTCCAGCCCCAGGAACTGGCCGACCGACTGTTGCAGGTTCAGGAAAACGAGCGTCACCGGCTGAGCCGGGAACTGCATGACGACATCGGTCAATTGCTGACCGCTGCAAAACTGCAAAGTGACTGGCTCAAACGCCGGATGCCCGAAGAACTCCAGGAGCAATGCTCGGTCCTCTGCGACACGCTGGAAGAAACCCTGACCAAAGTTCGTGACGTATCCGCCATTCTCAATCCCCGGCAGTTGACCAGCCTCGGGCTGGAAGCCAGTCTGCGCGCGCACCTGCTCAAGACCCTGACCAACACCCCGGTGCACTGGAGCCTGGAATGCCAGCAGCGCCTGACCGGCATACCGGAGGAAATGGCTGTGGCAGCTTTCCGTATTACCCAGGAAGCGGTCACCAACATCCTGCGACATGCCCAGGCCAAGAACCTGCTGGTATGCCTGCAGCGTCTGCCACAAGGCCTGAAGCTGCAGATCAGCGATGACGGACAGGGCTTCGCGCCTGCAACCGACCCCGGTCGTGAAGGGCAACGCGGTATGGCCGGGATGTCGGAACGGATCGATCAACTGGGCGGCACGCTGACCGTTACCAGCGAGCCGGGCAAAGGCACTCAAATCGAAGCTCTTTTTCCCTGGGCGCCCCGTGCGCTCGAACGGGCCAGTTCGAATAAGGTTATGCATTGACTTGTAATTTACTACTGGTGGATGACCACTCGCTGATCAGGGCTGGCGTGCGCGCCCTGGTAATGGATCTGCCCGGCTATGCCGTCATCGGTGAGGCCAATGACGGCTCGCAGTTGCTGGAAATGGTCGGGCATCTGTCCCCGGATATTGTCCTGCTGGATATTTCGATGCGTCAGACCGGCGGCCTCGAAGCCTTGCAGCAACTCAAGCGGGTGCGCCCGCAGAGCAAGGTCCTGATCCTCTCGATGCACACCGACCCGGCCCTGATCATGCAGGCGCTGGAATCCGGAGCCCATGGCTACCTGCTCAAGGACACCACGGCGACCGAGCTCGAGCACGCGCTGGAGGCCTTGCGCAACAACGAGCGCTATCTGAGCCCGGCCATTGCCCACACGGTGATCAACCAGGCGCTGACCCGAAACCAGAAGCACCAACCCGAACCTGCCGACTCGCACAACCTGACGGCACGTCAGCTGGAAATCCTGCGGTTGATCGTTCGCGGAAAATCCACTCGAGAGATCGCAAATGGCCTGGGGCTGAGCGTCAAGACCGTAGAAACCCACCGTTCGCAGATCATGAAGCGTCTGCAGATCTACGATGTGGCCGGCCTGGTGCTGTTTGCCGTGCGCGAACAAATCATCAGCCTTGACGACTAGAGCGGCGAATCCTCAGGCAGATGCACGAGTAACGCCGCCGGGCGAACCGAGAAACGCAAGTTGTCCCCTTCCAGGGCAGGCGCGCACGAATAAACATGCTGTCGACGCCAGAAGCCCCCCCCCGTTAAAAGTCGCAAGAAAACGAATTACTTCCAGTCGGGCAGTCTTGATCCCCCACACGGCAGGACTTTTCTTACAAGAAGTGAGGAATCGGCTCAATTGACCGAAAACCTGAATTGGTAGACTTTTGGTGGCTACAGCAGGACACCACAAGGACGTGCCATGCAAAGCCAAAACCTCGGATCACCGGCCATTTCGGTCTTGCCGCTCACTGATAATAAAAATGCAGGCCATCGAGCTGAATGCCGCAACAGCACAAAAGCCACGGGAGAAGTTGATATGGAACCTCGCGTCACCGAGCTGGAAACACACCTCAAGAGCTTGCGCAGGGACATGGACGAAGTCCGGGATGACGTCAAATCCATCAAGCACAGGCTTGCCTATTCCGCCTGCGGAACAGCCGTGATCCTCTGCCTCCTTGGCTGGATCGCCAATAGCCGTTTCGAGCAGGTTATTTCATTGCTTATGGCGCATTGAGTGGCCTTGAACACAAAACCCGGTTCAATCAACCGGGTTTTGTGTGGCCAAGCCGCTGAAACTATCAGCTCAGAACTTCACTCAGCGGAATGAAGAAAACGCTATCGCCCTGAACCAGCGTGCGACCTTCCAGGACTTCTACCAATCCATCAGCCCAGGCAGCGCTACGCAGTACGCCAGAACTCTGGTTTTTGTAGATCCTCGCCCTGCCGTTTTCCAGCCGTCCGCGCAAATACTCACGCCGATTGCCAGGTTGGAGCCAGTCAAACCCTGCCGGAACCTGCACCTTCAGCGGCTCGACTTCTTTTACACCCTGACGGCGCAGGAGATAGGGCCTGGTCAACAATGCAAAAGTCACGAGGGTCGATGCCGGATTGCCCGGCAAGCCAATCACCGGCACACCGCGAAAATGTCCGAAGGTCAGCGGTTTACCGGGCTTGATGGCAAGTTTCCACAGCGTCAATTCGCCCTCTTCGCGCAAGGCGATACCCAGAAAATCGGCTTCCCCAACCGATACGCCACCGGTCGAGAGGATCAGGTCGACATCCTTCAATTCACCCAGTCGGGAACGAGTGGCTTCCAGATTGTCCGGCAGAATGCCCGCGTCGACGACCTCACATCCCAAACGCTGCAACCAGCTGCACAACAACACCCGGTTGCTGTTGTAGATCTGTCCCGGCCCCAGCGTCTGCCCAGGCTCAATCAATTCGTCGCCGGTGGACAGCACCGCTACACGCACCTTGCGAACCACCTCCAGCTCAGCGCACCCCAACGAGGCAGCCAATCCTTGCTCGATCGGCCCCAACCGCGTACCTGCCGGCAGAATCAACTCGCCGACGGTCGTCTCCTGGCCTTGGGGACGGATGTTCTGGCCTCGGGTCAAGGCTTCGGTGAAACGTACTCGCTCATCCGCCTGAACCTCGGCATTTTCCTGCATCTCGACGCAATCGGCACCGGCGGGAACAGGCGCCCCGGTGAAAATGCGCGCACAGGTTCCTGGCTGCAACGGATCGGGGGCCTGGCCGGCAAACACCTTCTGACTGACCACCAACGGCTCTCCCGTCCAGTCGGCCATGCGCAAGGCATAACCATCCATGGCACTGTTGGGCCAGGGTGGCAGGTCAAGGGTCGACACCAGGTCTTCAGCCAGTACACGCCCCTGTACCTGCGCCAACGGCAAGCGTTCGCGCTCGACAATCCTTGAGGCCTCGGCCATTTCCAGCAAGCGCGCCAACGCCTGCTCGACGGGCATCAGGCTGCCAGTCTTGCCAGGCTTACCCACGGGATTCACAAGGCGCTGCCTGTTTCAAGTGAGGCACGAAATTGCACGGGCGATGCCGCGAATCCAGCTGCTCGGCCAGTATGCCGTCCCAACCGGTGCGCACGGCATTGGTCGAGCCCGGCAAGCAGCAAACCAGCGTGCCATTGGCCAGACCGGCCAGCGTCCGGGACTGAACGGTCGAGGTGCCGATATCGGCAACCGAGATCTGGCGAAACAGCTCACCAAATCCATCAACCTGTTTGTCCAGCAGGCAACTGACGGCTTCCGGCGTGCTATCACGCCCGGTAAAACCGGTTCCGCCGGTGATCAGCACAACCTGCACGACATCATCGGCAATCCAGTTGGCGACTTGCGCGCGAATTTTGTAGAGGTCATCTTTGAGCATCACCCGGGCTGCCAGGTTATGACCCGCAGCGGTCAGGCGGTCGACAAAGACCTGACCTGAGGTGTCGGTTTCCAGTGTGCGGGTATCGCTGACAGTCAGCACTGCAATATTCAGCGGTGCGAAAGGTACATCAGCCTTGGCTTTCATCGGCTCGTCCAGTTGTAGGAGAAACAGCCCGGTGTTATATCACAGCGCTCCGTTTTTTCGCCGCTCCCATGGAGACCTGCCATGACCTCGAATTCACAATTGCCACCCTGCTCCATTCTGCTCCTGGCGGGCGGGCGCGGCCAACGTATGGGCGGTCGGGATAAAGGATTGCTGGACTGGCACGGCGAACCGCTGATTGCACACTTGCACCGCAAGACCCGTCCACTGACCGATGACCTGATCATCTCCTGCAATCGCAACCTTGAGAAGTACGAGCCCTACGCCGACCAGTTGGTCCACGATGATGAAGGTGACTTCCCCGGGCCATTGGCCGGTATTCGCGCAGGCCTGAAAGCGGCTCGCCATACCCATCTGTTGGTCTTGCCCTGTGACGTTCCCGGCATTGATGCGGCGCTGATCGGCAGTATGCGCGAGGCCGCCAACCTGCATCCGGACAAGCCGCTGATGGTGCGGCATGACGACCACTGGGAACCGTTGTTGTGTGTGATTCCTGTGCTACACAGGGCAGCATTTGAAAACGCCTGGAACGAAGGTGAGCGCAGCCCTGGCCGGTTGATGCGCAAGCTCGGTGCGACCGCACTGCAATGTCCCGACAAGGACCCTCGGCTGGCCAACCTCAACACGCCGGAACTGTTAAGCGGTCATAACACTGTGTCAGACTGAGATTAATCAGGAACTTGCGCGAACGGTGCACGTCTCAAATTCAGTAACCAAAGATTTCTTATTCGGAGAAACACACTCATGACTCAACGGACCCTCGCCACTTTCATGCTTGCACTCGGCCTCGCCACCCTCGCCGGTTGCGCGTCGCCTACGGTGCTCACCTTGAATGACGGTCGCGAAATCCAGGCCGTCGACACGCCACAGTTCGACAAGGATTCCGGCTTCTACGTATTCGAACAGCTCGATGGCAAACAGACCCGCATCAACAAGGACCAGGTTCGTACCGTTAAAGAGCTGTAATCCTGGCACCGCCGGATACAGAAAAGCCCGCTTGATGCGGGCTTTTTCATGCCTGAAGAACAGCGTTTCAGGTTCGCTTCTTGATCACCATTGCAGGGTGATTTCACTCTCGAACTCTCGCGCCTGGCCTGTGACCGGATCGATAAATTTCAGCCCCTGAGCCAGCAGTTTCAATGGATTGGCGTAGTCATCCTGCGCATCCTTGAGCACCTCGGGGTAAAACGGATCATTGCAGATACCGGCCCCCAACGCCGCCATATGTACCCGCAACTGATGTTTCTTGCCCGTCACCGGGTAAAGACCATAACGCCAGAGATCCCCCTGCTTCTCCCTGACTTCCACCGCTGTCTCGGTGTTGCTGGCCCCGGGCCCCTCCTGCATGCGGAAGAACGGTTCGCCATCGACCAGTCGGCTTTTATGAACCAGCGGGAAAGCAAGGTCAGGCAACGCCGCTGCGATGGCCTCGTAGCGCTTTTCGATCTGCCGGGTTGGAAACAACGACTGATAAGCCGAACGACTCTGCGGATTGGCGGAAAACAGTACCAGCCCTGCGGTATGCCGGTCGATGCGATGCAATGGCACCAGATGCGGATTGTCCAGGCGACGGATCAAGCGCCTGAGCAGCGTCTGTTCGACGTATTCGCCAGCCGGCGTCACGGGCAGAAAGTGCGGTTTGTCGGCAACCACCAGATGCTCGTCCGCGTACAGGATCGACTCGATCACCGGGATCGGCTTTTCATCCGGCACTTCGCGAAAATAATGAATCCGCAAACCTTCCTTGTAGGCCAGATCGAGGGCTATCGGCATGCCCTGCCCATCGAGGACCCGGCCACGGGCGATTCTGTCCAGCCATTGTTCGCGACCGATGGCGCTGAAATGCTCGCACAGGCAATCGACAACGGTGTGCCACGGGCCGGGTGGCAAGTAAAGCGTACTTGCCTGACTGTGTGCCGCGGAAAAAGAAGAAGTGGACATAAGAAAGCTCTAACCCTCAGTACAGATCGGCATTATCCAACAGCAAGGGGAATGAACCTAGGGGGCGTTCTCAAGCCGGGATCGGCGTGCGCGCCGCCGCTTCGGTGTACTCCTTGAGCCAGCGCAGCACATCGACCGCTTCCCAGCGAGCGGGGTCATACAGGGCGTACAACAATCCCTGGTAACCCACGACATCGAGTTGCCGGTGATATCCCGCGCGTTGAAACAAGGCCTCGATTTCTGCGAAACAGGTATTGAAATGCGTTTTGTTGAAGGGTGTTTTTCCTTCGGTCACCAGACCATCCAGTCGCAACTCAAGGACGGCCTCGCGCACGACGTCTGCGGACATCCGGTTCACGCTGTTCTTCAACTGTTCGACATTGACCACGATTCATCCCTCTCACGCCCGGGCTTGCCGGCTCACTCCCGAAAATCAGGAACGGCAAGGCAGGCGCGGCGAATAACTGTATGAGCATACAGTATCCGATCAACACCGATTAAGCCAAGGGGATCAATCGCAAAGTTCGACAGGCGGGACATGCCGCCAGCGCAAAAACCGCTTAATGCAGGAACGCCACTACCTGATCGGCACTGAACGGCCAGCCCAGTTCAGCGCCGGTGTCGACCCGCCGCAACACCGGAATCCGCAGGCTGTAAGCGGCGAACCACGCTTCATCGTCGGCGATATCCACCAGTTCCACCAGCAGGCCGCGCTCGACAAACTCCATCAACATGGCTTCGGCTACTTCACAGAGATGGCATCCAAGGGTGCCGAACAGCTGACATTCGGGAAGCATGAGCGCTCAACCAGATAATGAAGTGACATTCTAGGCCTGCCCCGAATAACCGTCGAGCCATTGAGCCCCCTGCCCTGACGATGAAAAGACCTGAATCAGTCCTGGCTCACGGCACCGATCTTGTGGATCGACAGGTCCGCGCCGTAATACTCCTCTTCCTGACTCAGGCGCAATCCATGCAACGCCTTGATCACGCCATACACGGCAAACCCGCCGGCCAGTGCCACAGTAACGCCCAGTGCCGTGCCGATCAACTGGCTGATCAAACTGATCCCACCCAGCCCGCCCAAGGCGCTCTGGCCGAAAATGCCGCAGGCAATGCCGCCCCATACGCCGCACAAGCCATGCAACGGCCACACACCCAATACATCATCGATGCGCCATTTGCCTTGGGCCGCGGTAAAGCACCAGACAAACAGGGCCCCCGCGATGGCACCGGTGACCAGCGCCCCCACAGGATGCATCAGGTCGGAACCGGCACAGATTGCCACGAGCCCCGCCAACGGACCGTTATGCAGAAAGCCGGGGTCGTTGCGCCCGACAATCAGCGCCGTCACCGTACCGCCCACCATGGCCATCAACGAGTTCACCGCCACCAGTCCGCTGACACCTTGCAGGGTTTGCGCGCTCATGACGTTGAAGCCGAACCAGCCAACGATCAGGATCCATGAGCCCAACGCCAGAAACGGGATGCTCGATGGCGCGAACGCCACCAGGCGACCTTCGCGATAGCGGCCATTACGCGGCCCGAGCAACAGCACCGCCGCCAGTGCCAGCCAACCGCCCATGGCATGCACCACCACCGAACCGGCGAAATCATGGAAACCGGCGCCGAAGCGCTCCAGCAACCAGGCTTGCAAACCCAGGTTGCCATTCCAGACAATGCCTTCGAAGAACGGATAGATGAACGCAACGATCAACGCGGTTGCACACAGTTGCGGGACAAACCTGGCGCGCTCGGCGATCCCTCCGGAAATGATCGCCGGGATCGCCGCGGCAAAGGTCAGCAGGAAGAAAAACTTCACCAGTCCATAGCCATGGTCGGCATTGAGC
>NZ_JBFULI010000053.1:0-39720 GCF_056400405.1 Pseudomonas sp. P5_B3
CCCCAGACATGCAGGCCTTGGTCTGCACGCTCGCCAGAGRCGCAAAACGAGGCTGAGGAAATTGAAAGGAACAGAACATCTGGCAAAAGTGATTGCCGACGTTCAGTTCTACAATGGAGAGCGAGGAGAATCGTTACCTGAAACGATGATGTCAAATGCAACAAATGAAAATGATTTCGTTTTACCGCCGAAATGTTAAGAGACTGCTTCCGAGAGTAAAAAATTTCACCATGAAATTAGCATCGCCAAATGCATTGCTTAGTGTCGAATAGTTGGTTGGCGTGACACGTAAGACGTATAGCTTCGGTAGCTATTGCTTGTCTCGGGAGCTTCGCTCACGAAAACCAGCGTGAATCCAGGACAGAGAAAAAATTTGGCTAATGCTACGTGCGGTTTGTTCTCAGGTTCAGGTGTTGGCACAAAAGGTTAATTGGTTTCCGAATACCGCTTCTATTGGTCAATTTAGAAGGATTATGTTTGGAGATTGTGAAATGGATTTTTTCAGGAATAAAAGCGCCGCAAAGCCAGCCATACCCACCAGTTCAAATAAGCCGCGCTCGACCAAATGGCACCGCATGTACTTTTTTCTTGCGGGATTCGACGTGCTGGTTGTTGTGCTGAGCGTGCTATTGAATCACCTGATCGTCGATACCTATCACCGCTCCATCACGGCAAACCAGTCGTGGGTCCAACAGCTGTCGAGCTATTCAACGCTGGGCAGCCTGGCTTCCAAAGTCAATGCGCCGGGCAATAATGTGTTCGATACACATAATGTTGAAGCCGAATCGCGGAACATGAATGAAGCCTTGCGCGCCTTCAGCGAGCATTTGGCAATGGCCAAAAAACAGTTGGAAGTACGGATCGCCAATGAGGCTGAACACAGTGCAGATATACAAGCCTTTACCCTTGCATTGAAGGATGAGGTGGGTGCAATTGATGCCGCGATGGTCGAAATGGTGAACGAGGCCTTGCTGATCTTTTCCTACTTCAGGGAGGGGCAGTCGGATAATGCCGGCAAACGCATGGCAACGATGGACAGGAAGTATGCCCAGTTGCTCGCCTCACTCAGTACCGTGCGGGATCGCGTTGGCCTGATTCAAAGCAAGCTCCTGGAGGAGGAACTTGAGTCGGTCGAAGAACTGCGCCGGGTCGAATACGCGATCATGGTGTTCGTTCTACTGATGGTCAGTGCGGCCGTTATCTACGGGGGCAAGATCAGGCGCGAAATGGAGTCGCAAGCAGCCGAAAGGGAAGGTTATCTGGCAGTGCTGCGCGAAAGCGAGAAGCAGGCCCGCCAGCAAGCATCGCTGCTGGACAAGGCCCAGGACGCCATTGTCGTTCACGGGATGGATAACCGCATCCTGTACTGGAACAAAAGTGCCGAGCGTCTCTACGGTCTGTCAAAGGAAGAGGCACTCGGCAAATCGGCACAGGAGTTGATCTACCAGGGTAGCGCCGCTTTCAATGCGGCCACTGACAGCCTGATAGAAACGGGTGACTGGGCGGACGAAGTTACACTTCGACGCCGGGATGGCTGCACCATTACGCTCGAAAGTCATCGAACCCTGGTGCGAGACGATGATGGCCAGCCGCAATCCGTTCTGTCGATCAATACTGACATCACCCACCGTAAGACCGCTGAGCAAGAGGTCCAGCGTTTGGCCTTCTACGATCAGTTGACCGGGCTGGCCAACAGGCGGCTCATGTTGGACCGGTTACAGCATCTGCTGGCGGGCAGCTCCCGTAGCCTGCATACGAGCGGGATAATTCTCATTGACCTGGATAACTTCAAGGCACTGAACGACACGCTGGGGCATGACAGAGGCGACATGTTGCTGCAGCAAGTTGCTCTGCGCCTTTGCGGCTGCATACGCGAGAGCGACACCGTGGCTCGCCTGGGCGGAGACGAATTCGTCGTCCTGCTGGATGGCCTTAATGAGAATCCTCCAGAAGCAGCTATCCAGGCCAAGGCTATTGGCGAAAAGATTCTCAACGCTCTGAACATTTCCTACCAGTTGGATGGATATGAGCACCACAGCACCCCCAGCCTCGGCATTGCGCTGTTCCAGGGGCAACTGAGCACAGTGGACGATATTATGAAGCGCGCTGACCTGGCGATGTATCGCGCCAAGGCGGCGGGCCGCAATACCATGCGCTTCTTCGATCCGGACATGCAGGCGGTTGCCACGGCACGCGCCAGACTGGAAGTAGACTTGCGCCAAGGCTTGCAGGACAACGAATTCCTTCTTTATTACCAGCCGCAGGTGAATAGTGAGGGCCGTATCATTGGCGCAGAGGCGCTGATGAGATGGCAGAATCCTGAGCGCGGAGTCGTGTTTCCAGGCGAGTTCATTCCATTGGCAGAGGAAACGGGGTTGATTCTGCCGTTAGGCCGTTGGGCGCTGCAGGCAGCCTGCGATCAACTGGTTGCCTGGGCAAAGCATTCGGAAACCGCCCGACTGGGTATGGCTGTGAATGTCAGCGCCCGCCAGTTTCACCATCCGGACTTCGTCGAGGAGGTACTGCAAGTACTGAGATACACGGGGGCCGATCCGAGGAAATTGAAACTGGAACTGACCGAAGGCCTGCTGATAGAGGATATGGAAGGTACTGTCGCCAAAATGATCGAGTTGAAAGAGGTCGGCATAGGCCTTTCGCTGGATGATTTCGGAACCGGCTACTCGTCACTGTCATACCTGAAGAGCCTTCCGCTGGATCAACTCAAGATCGACCAGTCCTTCATCAGAGATGTGCTGGTTGATCCCAACGACGCCGCCATCGCCTGCGCGATTGTGAGCCTGAGCCAGATATTGGGGCTTTCGGTGATTGCAGAAGGTGTGGAGACAGAAGCTCAGCGCACCTTTCTGGTCAAGCATGGCTGCCAGACCTACCAGGGCTTCCTGTTTTCCCCGCCACTGCCAGCCGAACAATTTGAGGAGTATGTTCACGAAAGATTAATGGCGAGCACTGATTTTCCACGGACCAAGACTAAATTGCCATGACTTCGCAGGTGTCTGGGAACGTCAGCTTTCGGCTGTGGATTCAACCCAATGCAGGCGATCGCAGCCAATACAGTTACGGTCAGTTTGCCAGCGCCGAGAGTCACATCGTGCAAGATCTACCCGGTTGCGCTGCACTTGAGCATCATGCTGCGTCAATGCCTGTTGCAACCGCCAAACCACCGCTACACCAGGACAATACGTTTCAGCTTGGCGTTCAGTGCGGCGAACGCCGCTTCGGTACTGGCCTTGTGGTTGGTGATGAGCACGTCGATGCGTTCTGGCGGGCAGAAAGCGACACGGCTCTCCACGCCAATCTTGCTGTAATCGGCGAGGATGACTACGCCTTCGGCATTGTCGGCCATGGCGCGCGCCACTTCGGCTTCGCGGTGGTCGTAGTTGCTGGCACCGCGCTGGGCGTCGATGCCGACCGGCGACAACAGCGCCAGGTCGGCCCGATAGCGGGCAATTTCCGCCACCGTGGTGCTGCCGACCGTCGCCGGCGCACGATCGTCGAGTGAACCGCCCAGTACGAGCACCTCGTTGTGCCGACCGCCCGACGCGGCGGGGTTGCGCAGCTGCAGTGCCACGTTGAACGAGTTGGTGATCACGGTCAGACCTCCCAGCTTGGCCAACTCTTCGGCAAGGATGACGGTGGTGGTGCCCGCGTCGATGAACACTGTCTGCCCATGTGACAGCAGACTGACCGCGGCGCGCGCGAGGTCACGCTTGAACTTGACGTTGCTTTGCGCCCGCTCGGCGATGGGCGCTTCGTCCTCAACGCGGATGGCGCCGCCGTGTATCCGCTTCAACTCTCCCTGTTCTTCCAGAGCGACCAGGTCGCGCCGCACAGTCTCGCGAGAAACATTCAGCTCCGTGACGATGCGGTCGGTGGTGACGCGCTGCAAGGTCGATAGCAGTGCGCGGATCCGCTGGTAACGCTCTTCTTGCCACATACCGGGTGTCCCTGCTGTTCGAGTCGCTGTCCGAGCACGCATTGTGGAGGGGCGTCAGTCGCTGTCAAGTTTGGCGCGGCCCCAGGATCATTGAGCTGACAGGTCTGCGCGTAATGCTTGTGCAATATTGAGGCAATATTGTTTTTTTGTGTATTTGGAGCTAGCCTCGTGGCCGGACGGCTTCTTCCCCTCGTCCGTATTTCGAAACACGCTTTCGCCATCGCCTCGGTTGTAACCTCTCGTCTAGAAGTAGGAGCTATGCCATGCAGCGTCGCCAGTTTCTGAACACCCTCGCCACCGTTTCCGTCGTCTCACCGCTGTTGTTGTCATCCCGTATAACGCAAGCCGCCACGCCTGCGGCCACACCGAATGCGCTGGACCCAGCGCGCTGGTCGCCGCTTAACCAAAAGCGTCTGCAAGCGGTGATCGATGAGCACGGCGTCAAAAGCGCGTCCTACCGTGCTGACCAGCGCCCATACGCGGTGTTCGACTGGGACAACACCTGCATCATGAACGACTGTGAAGAAGCGCTGCTGGTCTACCAGATCAATCATTTGCAGTACAAGCTGACGCCTGATGAGTTCGCTGCTGTGGTGCGTCAGGACGTACCGAACGGCGCGTTCATGAAGGACTACACCACGGTGGACGGCAAGCCGGTCAAGATGGAAGACATCGCCAGCGATGTGGAAGCGGATTACCGCTGGTTGCACGCCAACTACAAGGGGCTCGCTGGCGACAAGAGCCTGGAAGAGATCCAGGCCAGCGAGCAGTACAAGGATTTTCTCGCCAAGCTCTACTTCATGTACGACGCGATCTGCGACAGTTACCCGGTGGAGATCGGCTACAAGTGGATTCTGTATTTCTACAAGAACATGACCACGGCTGAGTTGCAGGCGATGGCCGAGGCTTCCAACAACTACGCCATCGGCGACGCGCTGCGCAAGGTCAAGTACGAGAGTTCGCGCACATTGCCGGGCAGGGCTGGGGTGGTGGCCGATACCCACTTCCATGGCATTCGTATCCATGAGGAAATTCGCGGTCTGATGCACGCGCTGCGCGCCAACGGCATCGACGTCTATGTCAGCACCGCCTCGATCGACGATGTGGTACGCGTGTTCGCGGGCAATCCTCATTACGGATACGGCGTGCCGCCTGAGAACGTGATCGGCCTGCGCATGGCGATGGAAGACGGCACGTACACCACTCGCTATCAGCCAGACTGGCACTTCAATTACGGTCCGGGCAAGACCGTCGSCATCAAGAACGTGCTGGTTAAACAGAAGGGCTATGGCCCGGTGTTGGTGGCTGGCGACAGCGATGGCGATGCCTGGATGCTGCGCGACTTCAACGATACGGCGGTGGGGGTGATCGTCAACCGCATGAAGAAGGGCGAGATCGGCGCCGACAGCCAGCAGGCCGCTACCCAACTGGGCAAGCCGGACGCCCGCTTCGTCCTGCAGGGGCGCGACGAGCACACCGGCCTGATGATTCCAGACGAGAAATCACTCAAGTACGGTAAAGACGAGCTTAAGCTGCTGGCTTGATGGCACTGGCTCGCGGGTGGCCGGCGGCCATCCGCGAGCCGCAGTGCAACTCGCCTTGTATCTGCGGGAATGATGATTCTGCGTCGGAAGATCGGTACCGCTGCCGGCCCGAGTGAGTCAGTAAGTAGTATCGAGTCAAAATTGTGAGTTGCCCCAGGTTTTCGAGGCGCGCCCCACAGGCCGCTTTTGGCCGATTTGCCCTTCGGTGAGTGGCAAAAATCGACCCATAGCGGCCGGTCATAACCGATAATATTCGTCATACACGTCCTACATGAGGCTCACCATTCTCCAGTTGAAGTATCGACTCCAAATGCGCTCTATGCCCCGGTCATCAATCCACTGCTAGACTCCATCATCTACCTGAAGTGTCGGAGGCATCATGAACTTCATTCTCTGGATCATTCTTGGTACAAGTGGCCCACAGCCCTTTCGAGCGGTCGACCATGCTGAGTACAAGAATATGGAGGCGTGTCAGCACGCAGCCGATCAGATCAAGGCATCACTTGAAGGGGTGCAGTTCCAGATCAACACCATCTGCACACCCAAGGACAATACAAAATAACGCGTGATCCTCAGGTGCGTGCGTTCGCTGACGCAAACCTGGCGTGTGGGCATGGGGGCCAACTATGTCGATGATCGCTATACCGCGCTGGATAACAATGTGGTCATGCCGGCTTACACGACAGTGGACGCCGCGCTGTTGTACAACCAGCCGAAATGGGACATGGCCCTGCGGCTGCGCAATGTCTTCGACAAGGACTATTACGCTTCGGCGCATGGTTCGGTGGACCTGATCACGCCCGGTGCCCCACGGACGCTGGAGCTGAGCACCAACTATCGCTTCTGAGCACAGACCTGAAGAACAGGCCCCAAAGCAGCCCTTCGTGAAAGGCTGCTTACGACTGTGGATTCAACACACTGGATTTTGTGTAAGCGGGATTTGTGTTAAACAAGCAAAAGCAGCACCTTGGGTGCTGCTTTTGAGGGGGGGCTGCACATTTCTGTCGGCCCGGGGACGCGCTACACGGATCAGCTGTTGCTGCGATCGGCTGCCTTGGCTTTGCTTTGAGCTACAGAGGCTTCAGCCTTGTGTTTCTGGGCAACCTGGTAGGTTTCCATCGAGACTTTGCGGGCCGACTCCATGCGTGCGAAGGTCCGGTCACCGCCACCTGTGGCCATCGCCAGAGAAGAGGCGGTCAGCGTGGCAACTACGAAGAGAACTTTCATGGATTTCATTTGGGTATCCTCAAGTGAGACTTTTAACAGTTAAAGCGAGATTCATTGGCTAGCGTCGAACTTCCTTGTTCAACCTGGATTCACCAGCCAGCCAGGGCGGCGTTTCCTGGAGTCCTGGTGCCTTGCTCCATGCGTGCTTCGGTGTCTTTGTTTTTTGCCCAGATGGTGAGCAGTACCATCATCGCGAACCCACCGACGATGAGCACCGGATAGGCTGCCAGCAACTCCACCAGCGAGTACTTCCAGGCCAGCGGACGACCCACACCCAGCATGGCGGCATAGAACCACGACACGCCAGAGAACGCCCCCGAGAACAGCGCCAGCATGCGCAGGCTGAAGGAGAGTTTCAGTAACGAACCGGCTTTTTTCAGCGCCGGCAATACAGCGCCATGCAACACGAAGCCGTTAATGGTCAGCAGCACAACGATGCCGATTTTGGCTTGTAACTTTGGATTGAGGAAATACTCCATCCCCTTGCCGGAATAATCGATCCCGACAATAGCAATGCCCGTAATCCAGAGCCAGACAAGTGCAAGCGATACGGTTTTTTGAAGACTGTCCATGTGCGCGTCATCATGGTGACCTGATGCATCTCCCTTCAGGAGTTGCTTGACCATTGCAATGTCACTGGTCAAAACCAGCCCGATTGCCACGCAGCAGGCGATAAGATGAAAATATACAACGCCCAAACGCACATATTCCACGGTGGACGAAGAAAACATACTAAGTTCCATGGTGACCTCTTTGTTGTAATAGTGAATCAACTTGGCTCCCGGCACGGCATAATTGGAGTTTGCCGTTGCTGATGGCAGTCAAGATTCAGCCATTACGATTAGTTAATCTTGCGGCATTACGCGGCCAAGATAATAGTGATTTTCACGAATGAACTTTTAATCATTCGATTATTTTAATATTCAGGTAACAACAAACATCATCCGCACTGGGTGCCTATGAGGTTTAACATCCGCTTCTGAGGCGCAGGCGAGGCCCGGAACTCTATCGGCGAGCGGATCAGGCAATGCTGGTGGGGTCGGTGGGGCTTCCACCCCATTCGAGGAAACGAAGCTTGTGAATCTCGCCCTCGCTGTCTTCGTAGACCAGGGTCACCGGCACCATGCCGGTCTTGTCGGAGGTATCGGTGCGCTGCAGTACCCGTTTCACATCGACTTCCATTCCGTAGTGGTAGTCGACGGCGGAGACATGCGCGCCGGGGTCTTGCAGGCTGTTCTGCTCGAAGACACTGGGTGCGAGACTGGAAATCACGGCACTGACAATTGTGGCGATGCTCATAAGGCTTTACCTCTTCTGTAGTTCACTTGACAAGGACCTAATGTGACACGTGATGAGAGTGAAGTTCACCTCACCGCGACGAACGTGCCTGCCTGAAAAGCCTGTAGTGGCTGCAAACTCCCGGCAATTCCCCGCGCTTGACGCCTCTCGACCATTCGTCCTTTAAACCCCGTATTTGTTGGTCAAAGTCCGTTTCTGAAGGAGGTCATGACATGTCATGACGGATTTTTCGCGCGGTGGTTGTGACAGTACCTGGACCGAAAACGCCTGCTATCGAGCCAAGGGGAAATGTCGGGTATTGGCTGTGGATTCAACCGGTCGATGCAACCGATTGGCTCAATCTGTTGAATCGACCGGTTGAATCCAAGTCGCCTCAGGGCAATCAGCCCCAAGCAAAAGCGGTATCTCCATAAATGGGGCATTACACCCACCCAACCGGGCGTTTAGCACCTGATTTGAGGAATATCCCCCCTTCACCCTTTCTTTCGCTTGAAACACTCAGAAACAGCCTGTTAATTAATTTGAATTTTATCTTCGGCCTATTGAAATGGCTCATAAGTTGCAGCCCTCCGGGTACCCGCCACAGCTGTCGCCCCGGACATCATGGAGACGGCTGGGCTTGCCGGATCGGGTATGGCGCGAGGGGTGAAAAATGAAACGTGCGACACCACCATGCAGCTCCATCGACTCTTATGGGGAGTTCCTATGAGTTCCATGATCAAGATTGGCATCGTTGATGATCACCCACTGTTAAGGGATGGGGTCACAATGGCGCTGAGGAAAATAGCTGACTTTCAGGTGGTCGGGCAGGGCGGGTCTGCCGATGATGCCCTGGAAATTACCGCTCGTTTTGCTCCTGATGTTTTGCTGATGGATGTCAATATGCCGGGCGATAGCTTTGCTGCCGTGCGAGCGATCTCAGCTTCTTCGCCGGCAGTTAGAGTTTTGATGCTGACGGTATCCGAGTCCATCGAGGACGCCTATTCCGCCCTCGAAGCAGGCGCGCAGGGATATGCGTTGAAAGGCATAAGCGGTCGTGAGCTTGTACAAGCCATCAGACAGGTTGCCGGTGGTGAAACCTTCATTACCCCCAAGCTTGCCAGCAAGCTCTTAGGCAGTTTCAGAAAGCACGCGGGTGATAAGCAAAAGGTCGAACTGACCCATCGCGAAGAACAAGTTATCCGGGAGGTATCGAAGGGCCTGACTAACCGCGAGGTTGCTATCAAGCTTGAGCTCTGCGAGAAGACCATCAAGCACTACATGACGAACGTCATGTACAAGCTACGTGTTCGTAACCGGACGCAGGCAGTCGCAGCAGTGAGACGGCATTGGGAGAGTGACCATATACCTGGCTTATGTAGTGCTCTTCAACGCCGCGACTTGAATGACAACGGCTAGACAAATAACGGGCCATAAGCATTTGCGGTTACTTGGGAGCGACGATCATTCTGGTACGGGTGATCAGATTTTGAACTGCGCCCTGGCTTTGGTTCCGGTATGGGGAGCCGATTCAATGATGAATATTCCGCCGAGGGATTCGACGCGATAGCGCATGCCGACAAGGCCCAGATGAGTCCTGCCTCGACCTGGCACGCTCGGTTTCTCGGTTGGAATACCCACTCCTGCATCCTCGACTTGCACTTGCAGTAGCCCTTCGGAGTGAGAAGCGCTGAGTTTTTGGCCTTTTCCTCCGGCGTGAATATAGGCATTGTTCAATGCTTCCTGGGCGAAGCGGTAAATACAAATTTTATGCGCTGCCGGTACATCGTCCGCAAGCGTATCAAGCTCCAGTTCGACTCGCGTCTCGGTTCGCTCTTCGTGCCGCTGGGCAAGCAACACCAGTGCATCGTGCAGGCTCAGATCATTGACTTCCGGAAGTGCCAGGCCGAGTGAAATTTCCCGCACTTCGTTTAAAGCATCCTCGCCGGCACGTCTGATCATTTCGAGGACTTCTCCATCCGAGGCGCCTTGTGAATCTTCGAGCTCTTCAAGGCGAAGGAGAATAAGTGACAACAGCTGAGCAGGACCATCATGAAGATCTGCCCCGATCCGACGAAGAGTGAGTTCATTGATTTTTGAGAACTCGCGATTGGCTGTAGTGACTTTGTGCTGAAGGGCGGCATTATTTGAGTGCAACCTGGCTTGCTCATGCATTCGCAATTCAAGTGCTGTTTCATGCTGCTTTATGATCTTGTCGTCACGCCGAACGATAAAAAATAAAAGCAAAAGCATGGCCATCGTTGCCGTACCAACAATCGCCCATACTTTCTGGCGAACGTTATTGATTTCGCGCTGTAGCGCTTGCGCGGTTTCGTAGAACTCACCCACCGCAACAATCTTTCCAGTACCCGTTTCGCGCAGTGGAGCAAAAATTTCATAGAACGGAATATTCAGGCTTCGCTCAAACGCATCGTCAGTATCATCCTCAAGATCATTGTCCAGTTCTGTATAGATCTTGCCTGTCAGCGCCTGTGAGATCTCCTCTGTCGGAAATTTTTTCTGGACCGTGGATTTGTCGGTGCTGTAGACAATCGTGCCGTCTGGAAGCCAGATCTTCACCGAGACAACATGTGTACTGAGCGAGGTGCTGGACAGCAGCTGATCGATGGTCCGAATCGTTTCATCGGGGAGTTCTTTGGCAGTGGTCAATCCCTGGACAGAAGGTTCGAGAAAGTTCTGCATATAACGCGCCCCCGTCTCTGCCGCCGTTTGAACCGTTGCATCTTCGATACTCTGGCTTACGAGGTTTCCAACGAGTGTCATGGTCAAACCCAGAATTACTGTGGCGCAGATTACGAACTGGGTTGAGCGGCTTAAATGGCGCAGTTTCGCAAGGGGGATCTGTCTCCCGGGCACTGCGTCACTGGACGTTTGGCCAGCGTCTGATTCGACCAAGGTCTGATCCGATTCTTTGACCAAGGTCTCAGAATTTGACTGGGCTTTCGTCTCTGTACACATCCGGGTAGCACCTCAATACTCATTTTCAATGGAGTGTAAAGCTAGCATTCGAGGTTGAGGGCGGGAGGGGCGATGAATAGATTAAAAAGATTCTCGATCAATCCGGGTAATCGCTATTTCCGGCAAAAGCAGCCGGGGGTTATTACCAATAGTATTGATTTCCTGACTCCGCCATCAGGCGTGTTGAACCCGTCTCCAATACAGACTAGTCAATTCGTAGTCGATGCCAGTTTGCTCATGGATAAAAGGCTTGTTGACGAAGCCGCATGGACGCAGAACCGTGCCATCACCCCTCAGGAACTCCCGGACTATGGCGATCTTCGCCAGCGTATTCCGGCCAATGACTCTGATCGCTGGATGTGTGGCATCTGTGACAAGCCCCCTATGCCTGAGAGAGCCATATGGACAGATGCATAGAGCCCCGATACGTGACGGGGCCATTAGTAAGTTACGCCATCTATCCAACCCGTGTTCATGGGCCGGCGCCTCCTTGAGGCGCAATACCAGCCTGTAGTTACGGTTGTCATGGGGAATTGATCCTCAGTTGAGCACTGCTGATCGCACGCGATTCAGTAAGGGCTTCGTATGGCCGTGAAATCAGGTCCCGTCGTTCAATTTCTGTTTTTTGTTTATGGGGTTCAACACTAAGCCACGCGTTTGCAGCCGTGTTTTAAGCGTGTGGTTTCCTGATTAGTCAAGCATCGAGGAAACAGCCATGGCCAGCTTCAACAAGTCCGATCTCGAATTCATTCTCGAACAAATTTTCATCGCCGAACGGCATGCGGCAGGCGCGAGTCTGGTTGACATGCTGCCGAACGTAGAAGTCCCCTTCGGCCTGCGCACTGTCTCCGGCTTCGGCAACAACCTGGCCGATCCCCTGTTCGGCGCCGCCGACACCATCTTCCCGCGCATGACGACACCGGTGTTCAATACCGCGCAGGTCCAACCGGTCGGCTTCTTCGGCCCCGCCGATCCTGGCGGAACCACGCCGACCTCTTACCTGCAGACCAGCGGTGCCGTCTTCGACTCGCAGCCGCGCACCATCAGCAACCTGATCGTCGACATGACCGCCAACAACCCGGCGGCGGTCGCGGCTGCTGCGGCCAACCCGGGTTCACAGGTGGTCACCAGCCCCGGTCTGGATGGCCTGTTCGGCACCGCCGACGACGTTTCCGTTTTCAATATTCCTAATATCACGCCGGACGCGGGCCTGACCGCGCCCTTCAACGCCTGGATGACCTTCTTCGGCCAGTTCTTCGACCACGGCCTGGACCTGGTCACCAAAGGCGGCAGCGGCACGGTTTTCATTCCGCTACAGCCCGACGATCCACTGTTCGTGCCTGGTAGCCCGACCAACTTCATGGTGTTGACGCGGGCCACCAATCTGCCCGGCGCCGATGGCATCCTCGGCACCGCCGATGACATCCACGATCAGAGCAACACCACCTCGCCGTTTGTCGATCAGAACCAGACCTACAGCTCGCATCCTTCGCACCAGGTATTCCTGCGCGGCTATGAGCTCAACGCCGCCGGCGACCCGGTCGCCACCGGCAAGCTGATCACCAATCGTGACCTGGGTGTCGATGGTGTGTTCGGCACCGCCGACGACGTCGAAATCGGTGGCATGGCCACCTGGAAGGTGGTCAAGGCCCAGGCCCATGATCTGCTCGGGATCAACCTGACCGATGCGGATGTGTTCGACCTGCCGTTGCTGGCAACCGACGCCTATGGCAACTTCATCAAGGGCCCCAACGGCCTTCCGCAAGTCGTGATGAAGGGTCCGGATGGCATTGCCGGCACCGCCGATGACATACTCGTCGAGGGTGATCGGGCCGCGCCAATCAGCCTGACGAACGCCGTGCGCACCGGTCACCAGTTCCTCATTGACATCGCCCACAGCGCCGATCCGACCGGCGGCCTGACGCCTGATGCGGACACTGTCATTGGCGGCCCGCAAGCGCCCGGCACCTACGACAACGAGTTGTTGGATGCGCACTTCATCGCCGGCGATGGCCGCGTCAACGARAACATTGGCCTGACCACCGTTCACTCCGTTTTCCACCACGAGCACAACCGTCTGGTTGATCAGACCAAGGCGACGGTCCTGGCCTCCGCCGACCTCGTCTTCCTGAACCAGTGGCTGATGCCCGACGCCCAACTGACGGCGTTGCCGGTGACGGCGGCCGACATCGCGGCCCTGCACTGGAACGGCGAGCGGTTGTTCCAGGCCGCCAAGTTCGGTACCGAGATGCAGTACCAGCACCTGGTGTTCGAGGAGTTCGCGCGCACCGTCCAGCCGCAAGTGGACGCCTTCCTGGCACCCATGGGCAACGACACCACGATCAACCCGGCGATCGTCGCCGAGTTCGCGCACACGGTCTTTCGCTTCGGTCACTCGATGCTGGTGGAGACGGTCGATCGTTTCGATGCCAACTTCAACGTCGTCGGCGACGGCAATCCGACTGCCCCGGGCAATCAACAGACCGGCCTGATCGCGGCCTTCCTCAACCCGCTGGCATTCGCTGCGAGCGGACCCACCCCTGAGCAGGCGACAGGCGCCATCGTACGCGGCCTGACCCGCCAGGTCGGTAACGAGATCGACGAGTTCGTAACCGACGCGGTGCGCAACAACCTGGTTGGCCTGCCACTGGACCTGGCCGCCCTTAACCTGGCGCGTGGCCGCGACGCCGGCATCCCGTCGCTGAACGAGGCGCGGCGCGAGTTCTACCACATGACCGGCGACAGCCAGTTGACCCCCTACACGAGCTGGGCCGATTTCGTGCAGCACATGAAGCACCCGGAATCGCTGGTCAACTTCATCGCCGCCTACGGAACACACTCAACCATCACTAGCGCTACGACGCTGGCGGGCAAGCGCGCCGCGGCTGCAGACCTGGTGTTCGGCAGCGCGACCGCGCCAATCGACCGTCTCGACTTCCTGCACAGCACCGGTGTCTGGGCGAATAACGCCGGGGCGGACGGTATTCCGAACACCGCAGACGACTTCACCATCTCCGGCCTGGACAACGTCGACTTCTGGATCGGCGGCCTGGCCGAAGAGAAGATGCCCTTTGGTGGCTTGCTGGGTTCGAGCTTCAACTTCGTCTTCGAAACCCAGTTGGAAAACCTGCAGAATGGTGACCGCCTCTACTATCTGGCGCGCACCGCGGGACTCAACTTCGGCACTGAACTGGAGAACAATTCGTTCGCCAATCTGGTGATGCTCAACAGCGACGCAACACACCTGTCGGCTAACGTATTCCTGACGCCGGCCTTCACCCTGGAGACCGACCCGACGCGCCAGTTCAACCAGAGTGTGGTGGCCGGCCCGGACGGCATCGTCGGCACGCTCGACGATCTGCCCGCCAACGCCGACCCCTTTGGCCCGTCGATCCACCCGATCGGCTCACCACGGATTGACCATTTCACGCCGCTGGTGATCCGCGACAACCCCGCCACAGTGGGCCTGGATACCAACTACCTGCACTACACCGGCGGCGATACGGTCGTGCTGGGCGGCACGGCCGGCGACGACATCCTCATTGCCGGCGACTCGGACGACGACACCGTCTATGGCGACGCCGGCAACGACCGCCTCGACGGCGGCTACGGCAACGACAACGTCTTTGGCGGTGCCGGCGACGACATCATCACCGACATCGGCGGCAGCGACACCCTGCGCGGCGAGGACGGCAACGACGTCATCCAGGCCGGCAACTCGACCCTCGGCCTCAACAACCTGGTCTTCGGCGGCGCTGGCAAAGACTTCATCATCACCACCGAAGACATCACCATGACCTTCGCCGGCGCGGGCGACGACTTCATCCTCGGCGCCAAAGTCAACCTATCGCCGCAGGGCGGCGAAGGCGATGACTGGATCGAGGGGGGCACCCAGGACGGTGCGGTCGGCGACAACAATAGCCCCACGTTGTCCGACGATGTGCCCGGCAACGACATCTTCATCGGAAAAGGCGGATTCGATGAAATGATCGGCGAGGGCGGCGACGAAGTGTTCGTCGCCAGCGACGCTCAGGACAAGATGGATGGCATGTCCGGGTTCGACTGGACCACCTACAAGAATGACAAGTTCGGCGTGACCGTCGACATGGTCACCCCGTTCTTCAGTCCCTATCACGCGGTGCCCGATGCCGCGGGCAATATCGTGGGCGCGGTGGCGCAATCGGCCGACGCGATCTATGACCGGTTCGCGGAAGTGGAGGGCCTGTCGGGGTCGTCCTTCGCCGACTTCCTGCGCGGCGACAACCAAAACGCAGCCATCATCGCCAACATCACGGCCAGGGGCAGCATCCTCACCAACTTCGATCTCGTCAGCGGCCTGCGGGCCTTCGTCGGCGCCGCTGCTGCTGGCCCCGACGGCATCGTGGGTACCGCAGACGATCAGTTCGGCGCGGGCAACATCATCCTCGGTGGCGATGGCAGCGACATCATCGAAGGCCTTGGCGGTAGCGACCTCATCGACGGCGACAGTTGGCTCAACGTGCGCATCAGCGTGCGGCAGAACATCGATGGCACCGGGCCGGAGATCGCCACCTTCGACAGCATGGAGCCCCTGATCCCGCTCATGCTGAACGGCACCTTCAATCCCGGCCAGCTCGTCGCCGTGCGCGAAATCCTGCCCGGTACATCCGTAGGCGGGGCTGCGTTCGACACCGTCAACTTCATGGGCCCTCTGGCGAACTACACGATCGCCGTCAATGGCATCGTCGTCGATCCCGCCGTTCCCCTCGATCTCGCCGCCACCGACGTCGTCACCGTGACCGACAATGTCGGCAATGAAGAAACCGACCGTCTCACCCACATCGAACGGCTGCAGTTCTCCGATCAGGCAGTGGTCCTCGTGCAGGGGGTCAACGCCGAGCCTGTGGGCGCACTGACGGTCGATAACACCGCACCGACCGTTGGCCAGACGCTGACCGTGTCGGCGGCAGGCATCAGCGATGCCGACAACGCGGGTGGGGGGATCAACAATTCCATCAGTTACATATGGCAGGTTGAATTGGCACCAGGCTCGGGCGTCTTCGAGGACATCATCCTCGGGCCAGGCCGCATCGGTCTCGGATTTACAAGAGCGGACGCGCCCACTCTCACGGTGACGGCGGATCTTGCCGGCCTGGCAGTGCGCGTCAAAGGCTTCTATGCGGACGATAATGGCGTGACCGAACAGGTGTTCTCGGCACCGACCACGGCCGTAGTTGCCGGCGCGCCGGCCCCCGCAGCGGCGCCTTCGCTGATCGATCCGCAGACCACTGCCCCCAGCAACGGTGTGCGTTACACGCAATCGGACCTGGCGTTCATCCTTGACCAGATCAAGATCGCGGAACACAACGCGGCGGGTGAGAACATGGTTTCTCTGCTGCCGAACATACGGGTGCCGTACGGTTTGCGCACGGTCGAAGGGACGGAAAACAACCTGCTCCATCCTGAGTTCGGTGCCGCCGATAACGTATTCCCGCGCCTGACCACTCCGGACTTCCGCACGGCCGACGCCGGCACGAGCTACCTCCAGACCAGCGGCCTGGTGAACGACTCGCAGCCGCGCACCATCAGCAACCTGATCGTCGACCAGACCGCCAGCAACCCGGCAGCGGTCGCGGCTACCTTCGATCCGGGGCTGGATGGCATCCTTGGCACGGCTGACGATGTCTTGAAAGTCGGCTCACAGGTGATTACCGGAACCCGCACCGACGGCACGACGTTCCAGACCTTCTTCAACTCGAACGTGAGTCCCGACGCGGGCCTGACCGCGCCCTTCAACCAATGGATGACCTTCTTCGGCCAGTTTTTCGACCATGGCCTGGACCTCGTCACCAAGGGCGGCTCGGGCACCGTGTTCATTCCGCTGCAGCCGGATGACCCGTTGTTCGTGCCCGGTAGCCCGACCAACTTCATGGTGCTGACGCGCGCCACCAATCTGCCCGGCCCGGATGGCATCCTCGGTACGGCCGACGACATCCACGAGAACACCAATACCACCTCGCCGTTTGTCGACCAGAACCAGACCTACAGCTCGCATCCTTCGCACCAGGTGTTCCTGCGTGCCTATGAGCTCAACGCAGCGGGCGATCCGGTGGCCACCGGCAAGTTGATCGAAAATCGTGATCTGGGCGCCGATGGCGTGTTCGGTACGGCCGACGACGTCGGGATCGGTGGCATGGCAACCTGGAAGGTAGTCAAGGCGCAAGCTCATGACCTGCTCGGCATCAATCTCACCGATGCCGATTTCAACAACGTGCCACTGCTGGCGACCGACGCCTACGGCAATTTCATCAAGGGTCCGAACGGTTTTCCTCAGGTGGTGATGGTGGGCCCGGACGGCATTGCCGGCACGGCCGACGATGTGCTCGTTGAAGGTAATCCGGCGGCGCCCATCAGCCTGGTCGATGCCGTACGCACCGGTCATGCCTTCCTCAACGACATCGCGCACACCGCCGTTCCGATCGACGACGTGACCGGCGCAGCACTCCTGCCCGATGTGGACACTGTTGTTGGCGGTACGCCTGCACCGGGCTTCTACGACAACGAACTGCTGGACGCGCACTACATTGCCGGCGACGGCCGGGTCAACGAGAACATCGGTCTGACCACCGTCCATTCCATCTTCCACCATGAGCACAACCGCCTGGTCGATCACACCATGGCGGTGGTCCTGGCGACAGCGGCAAGCGGCGACGTGTCGTTCCTGAACGAGTGGCTGCTGACGCCTGTCACTGCCGTTCCCGTCGATACCACGACCCTTGACTGGAACGGCGAGCGCCTGTTCCAGACCGCGAAGTTCGGCACCGAGATGCAGTACCAGCACCTGGTGTTCGAGGAGTTCGCGCGTACGATCCAGCCGATGGTCGATCCCTTCTTCGCCCCGGGCCAGGTGTACGACACTGCGATCGATCCGAGCATCGTTGCCGAGTTCGCGCACACCGTCTATCGCTTCGGGCACTCGATGCTGCTGGAGCAGGTCGACCGGCTGGATCCGAACTTCGCCTCAAGCGATATCGGGCTGATTCAGGCCTTCCTCAACCCGATCGCGTTCGCGGGCAGCGGTCCGACCCCGGAACAGGCGGCCGGTGCCATCGTGCGCGGCGTGACCCGTCAGGTAGGCAACGAGATTGACGAGTTCGTCACTGAAGCCCTGCGCAACAATCTGCTCGGCCTGCCGCTCGATCTGCCTGCCATCAACCTGGCGCGCGGCCGCGATACCGGCATTCCGTCCCTGAACGCGGCGCGGCGGGAGTTCTATCTGCCTACTGGCGACGCAGAGCTCAAGCCTTACACCAGTTGGGCCGATTTCGTGCAGCACATAAAACATCCGGAATCGCTGATCAACTTCATCGCCGCCTACGGCACACACTCGACCATCACCGGCGCCATCACGCTGGCGGACAAGCGCGCCGCGGCTGCGGACCTGGTGTTAGGCAGCGCGACTGCACCGGCCGACCGTGTCGACTTCCTCAACAGCACAGGTGCCTGGGCCAGCACCGCTGGTGCGGACGGTATTCTGAACACCGCGGACGACGTGACCATCACCGGCCTGGACAGTGTCGATTTCTGGGTTGGCGGGCTGGCCGAGGAGAAAATGCCCTTTGGCGGCATGCTCGGTTCGACCTTCAACTTCGTCTTCGAGAACCAGATGGAGAAACTCCAGGACGGAGACCGCTTCTACTATCTGGAACGCACCGCCTCGATGGACTTTGGCGCGGAACTTGAGAACAACACGTTCGCCAATCTGGTCATGGCCAATACCGACGCAACACACCTCTCGGCCAGGGTTTTCCTGACGCCGGCCTTTACCCTGGAAATTGACCAGACGCGTCAGTACAACCCGAGTGTGGTAGCCGGGCCCGACGGCATCGTCGGCACGATCGATGATCTGCCAGTCACCGCCGATCCCTTTGGACCGTCGAACCATCCGATTGGCTCACCACGCAGTGACTTCCTCACACCGCTGGTGATCCGCGACAACCCCGGCACAGTGGGCCCGGATACCAACTACCTGCACTACACCGGTGCCGATACGGTCGTGCTCGGCGGCACAGCCGGCAACGATATCCTCATTGCCGGCGACTCGGACGATGACACGGTCTATGGCGATGCCGGTAACGACCGGATCGATGGCGGCTACGGTAACGACCAACTCCTTGGCGGTACCGGTGACGACATCATCACCGACATCGGCGGCGACGACGTCATCCACGGCGAGGACGGCAACGACGTCATCCAGGGCGGCAACGGCCTGAACCTGATCCTCGGCCAGGCCGGCCAGGACTTCATCATCACCGGCGAGGACGCGGCCGACAGCAGTGGCGGCCTGGGCAACGACTTCATCCTCGGCAGCAAGGCGAACGAGTTCGCGCGCGGCGGTGAAGGCGACGACTGGATCCAGGGCGGATCCGCCGATGGCGTTGCCGGCGACAACTTCGACCCATTCGGCAACGATCCGATCATTGGCAACGATGTCTTCATGGGCGATGGCGGACCGGATAACTTCGACGGGGAAGGCGGTGATGACATCATGATCGGCAGCCCTAGCGAGGCGGACCGTTTCATCGGGTTCTCCGGTTACGACTGGGCGACCTACAAGGACGATCCGGTCGGCGTGACCATTGGCCTCAACTCCAGTCTGCGCTTCTTCGATCAGCCGCAGGTGCCTGGTTCAACTGCGTCGATCCTTGCCCGGTTGGACCTGGTGGAAGGGCTGTCGGGATCGGCACACGCCGATTTCCTCACTGGCGATGATTCCACCGCGGTAACGCTCGCTATTGCTGGCGCCACGGGCAGCGTACTCACCAACTTCGACCTCATCAGTGGTCTGCGGGCGTTCGTCGGCAGCGCCGGATTCGGTGCCGACGGTATCGGGGGGACGGCCGACGATAAGTTCGACGGGGGCAACATTATCCTGGGTGGTGCCGGCAGCGACGTCATCGAAGGCCGGGTCGGCGATGACCTGATCGACGGCGACAAGTGGCTCAACGTGCGCATCAGCGTGCGGCAGAACATCGATGGCACCGGGCCGGAAATCGCCAGCTTCGACAACATGACACCGCTGGTCCCGCTGATGTTGAACGGCACCTATAACCCCGGTCAGCTCCAGGTCGTCCGCGAGATTCTGACGGCGCCCGGTCCCGACTTCGATACGGCGCTGTACTCCGGCAATTTTGCGGATTACACCGTGGTCGAAAACGTCAACGGCACCGTTACGGTCACCGACAGTGTCGCTGGCAGGGACGGGATCGACACCCTCAGCAATATCGAGCGGTTGCAATTCACCGATCAGGCGATTGTGCTTGGCGGTTTGAACTCGGCGCCAGTCGGTTCGCTGACGATCGACGATGCCACGCCCGCCGTCGGCCAGACGCTGACGGTATCGGCGGCAGACATCTCTGATGCCGACAATACCGCGACCGGTGGCGCGATCACCAGCCCCATCAGTTTCTTCTGGCAGTTCGAACCAAGCCCAGGCTCGGGCGTCTTCGAAGACATCACCTTCTTTGCCGCCGGCGAGGTCGCGCGCGCGGAGGGTCTGACTGTCACGGTGGGCACGGAACTCAGGGTCCCACCACCGGCGACCCTCATCGGTGCCGTGCCGGCTATCCCGCAACTCGTCGTGCCAACCGGACTGGCTCTGCGCGTCAGGGCGGTCTACAAGGACGCCAATGGCGTGCTGGAGGAGGTGTTCTCGGCGCCGACCGCACCGATCACGGCGGCCGGTACCGGCACCGTCAACTTCCTGCCGGTCGGAACGGTGCTGATCAGCGACACGACCCCGACGGAAGGCTCGACCTTGACCGCCACGGATGCGTTCACCGACGCCAACGGGACCACGACCTCGGTGATTACCCATCAGTGGCAGGCGGGGAACGGTGCGATCTTTGCCGACATCGTCGGCGAGACGGGCACGACCCTCGCGCTCACCCCGACACTGGTCGGTCAGCAACTGCGTATCGTTGCGAGTTACACCGATGACCTCGGCACACTTGAGCGAGTCACCTCTGCCGCTACGACAGTGGTCGGTGATGTGTTTGTCGGTACCGCCGGTGTCGACATCTGGACCGGCACGACAGGCGACGACATTGCCAGCGGAGGTGCTGGCAACGACATCCTGAACGGCTTGGGCGGTAACGACATCATCAATGGTGACGCGGGCAATGACGTGCTCATCGGCGGTCTTGGTGCCGACACGATGGCCGGCGGTGATGGCAACGATATCTACGAAGTCACCGACGCTGGGGACGTGGTGACCGAGCTCGCCGGTGGCGGCATCGACGAGGTCTGGACCTCGCTCACGAGCTACACCCTGAGTGCCAACGTCGAGAATCTGTTTTTCGGCGGCAGCGGCAACTTCACGGGCGGCGGCAACGTGCTCGACAACACGATCGTGGGCGGTGCGGGTAACGACATCCTCATCGGTGCCGGAGGTGCCGACATAATGGTCGGCGGTGCTGGCAGTGATATCTACGAAGTCACCGACCTTGGGGATCAGGTGATCGAGGCCGCCGGTGGTGGTGGCGACACGGTCTGGACCTCGCTCGCGAGCTACAACCTGGGTGCCAACGTCGAAAATCTGTTTTTCGGCGGCAGCGGCAACTTCGTGGGCAACGGTAACGAGCTGGCCAACACGATCGCGGGCGGRGCGGGYAACGACGTCCTCGTCGGTGGCGCAGGTGCCGACATGATGGTCGGCGGTGGCGGCAGCGATACCTATGAAGTCACCGACCTTGGGGACCAGGYGGTCGAACTCGCCGGTGCCGGCATCGACACGGTCTGGACCTCGCTCGCGAGCTACACCCTGAGTGCCAACGTCGAGAATCTGTTTTTCGGCGGCAGCGGCAACTTTGCGGGCACCGGCAACGARCTGGCCAACATGCTCGTGGGCGGTGCGGGTAACGACCTTCTCATCGGTAACGGCGGTGCCGACACGATGGTCGGTGGTGGTGGCAGCGATATCTACGAAGTCACCGACCTTGGGGACGTGGTAGGCGAGAACGCCGGTGGCGGCAACGACACGATCTGGACCTCGCTGGCGAGCTACACCCTGGATGCCAACGTCGAGAATATGTTTTTCGGCGGCAATGGCAACTTTGTGGGCACCGGCAACGGGCTGGCCAACACGATCGTGGGGGGGGCAGGTAACGACTTCATCGTCGGCGCTGCTGGTAACGACGTGATGAGTGGCGGCGTGGCCGGCAACGATACGTTCGTGTTTGGTGCCCCGGGTTTCGGCAACGATACGATCCTGAACTTCGGAGCCGATGCGGCCGCAGGGCAGGACTTGCTCGACCTCAGGCCGATGGGGATCAGCAGCGCGACGTTCGCTCCCAGCCTGACCATAACGGCAGACGGGGCGGACACGGTGGTGGGGATCGGAGCGGACTCCATCCGCCTTGTGGGGGTCAGCAGCGCGGCCGTTGATCAGACGGACTTCGTTCTGGCCACTTGAGGTCCTGGTCAGTACTGACGCAGGGAGCGTGGACCGCGGAGGGGAGGGCAATGGATGCCCTCCCTTTCTCCTTCCATTCAATTGCCTCATGAATGCATTCGGTGTGGGAATTCAGGGAGGGCTGAATCGACCAGGGTTTTGCAGCGATAGCGATGATCATGGCGTTGCGAACTGCTCTCGCATAATCGGAGACGTTCTTCGATTTTTCCGATGTGAAATAGCTTTGCGGGTCGAGGCAATGATTTCCTTGTGAGCTCGTTCTTTCTCGACTGCTCGGGACAGGACTGGCGCTCCCACACATTGAGCGATGACGGCCCATGCCGCATCAGGGCTACGGAGACGATCGGCCCAGGCTTTCTGTATTTGCTTCAGGCCTTTTTCGACGGCCACCCGTACCTCCGGTTCGGCGCGCGCAATCTCTCCACTCAAGGCCGGAAGGACACAACCTTCTTCTGGATGAAGGACATGAAAGGTACTCAGGTCGTTACGCGCTGCGACGTTATTCCTTTGTTTTATGCACTTCCGGCAGTAAGAAATAACATTTCGCTCTATACCTGCACTCAAATTCCTATATGTCTTTTAAAAACAGCTAGTTATGAATCCTAAAACCGGTCATCTGTTTTAACGACATAATATTGACAAAGACTTGCTATGGAACTTTAGTCTTAGTTATCGGGGGACCCGCCCGCTGAAGTTTGCCATCGCTTTGGCAATGCAAGGCGCGGTGACTTTCCCGAGAGGAGCCGATTCATGTCGATCATTTCGTGCTTTTGCAGAGGGAAGGTGGTGTCCAGGACGTTCGCCTTCACTTCCAGATTCCATGACCCGCCCAGGGCTCGAATCCGCTCTGCCTGATCGCCCGGCGAGCAATTCATTTCGCGAATTCCAGGCGCGTATCCCGGGTCCCGGGTAGCGCCAGAGCTCTCGCAAAAAAACATAAAAAACAAACTGCGCAAACCAGCACTTGACTTGGCGCGGGAGGATTTTCTCGTCCCGTGCCTTTACCCAGACAGATCGAGGGCAATCCAAAATGGCCAATTTCAGCAAGTCGGACCTGGAGTTCATCCTTAAGCAAATCTTTATCGCAGAAGCGAATGCCGACGGCACCAGCCTCATTGATTTGCTTCCCAACACTCAGGTGCCGTTCGGCCTGCGTACCGTCGATGGCAGCTTCAACAACCTGGTCACCGGCCAGAGCGAGTTTGGCGCTGCGGACAATGCTTTCCCGCGCCTGCTCGATCCCTCGTTTCTGGATGCATACGCCGGGACAGGGTCGGTGACCGATCCGCAACCACGGATCATCAGTAACCTGATCGTCGACCAGACCGCCAATAACCCGGCGGCCTATGCCGCAGCGTTCGACCCGGGACTGGACGGTGTACTCAACTTCGGCGTAGTGGGTGCGGGTAATGACGACGTACTCAAGCCTGGCGTACAGATAGTCACCAGCCCCGGGCTGGATGGCGTGTTCGGCACGGCCGATGACAAGGACGTGTTCTTCATGCCCAACGTGTCGCCGGACGTCGGCCTGACCGCCAGCTTCAACTCCTGGATGACCTTCTTCGGCCAGTTCTTCGACCACGGTCTCGACCTGGTCACCAAGAGCGCTACCGACTTCGTGTTTATTCCGCTGCAACCGGACGATCCGTTGTTCGTAGCGGGCAGCCCGACCAATTTCATGGTGCTGCCACGTGCGGTGCGTACCCCCGGCGCAGACGGAGTACTCGGCACTGCCGATGATGGCCAGCCCAACACCACCTCGCCGTTCGTCGACCAGAGCCAGACCTACAGCTCACACCCTTCGCATCAGGTGTTCCTGCGCGAGTACGTGCTCAATGCGGACGGCGATCCTGTTGCAACCGGACGCTTGATTACCAACCGCGATCTCGGCGCCGATGGCCTGTTCGGCACTGCCGATGATGGCAGCGGCGAAAATGGCGGCATGGCGACCTGGAAAGTGGTCAAGGCCCAGGCCCGTGACATTCTGGGCATCAACCTGACTGATGCCGATGTACATAACGTGCCATTGCTGGCAACCGATGCGTACGGCAACTTCATCCGCGGGCCGAACGGCATGCCGCAGGTGGTGATTCGCATCAGCAACGGTGCTGACGGCATCGCCGGGACGGCGGATGACGTCACTCAACTGGTCGAAGGCAACCGGGCAGCTCCCATCAGTCTGGCTAACGCCGTGAGTGCCGGGCATGGCTTCCTCGATGACATCGCCCACAATGCCGCGCCGGTCGTCGTCGGCGGGGTACTGCAGGCGGATGCCGACATCGCTGTCGGCAATGCGCAGCCCGTTGACGCGGGTGGCAACAACCTGACCTATGACAACGAACTGCTCGACGCCCACTACATTGCCGGCGACGGTCGGGTCAACGAGAACATTGGCCTGACCACCGTGCACCATGTGTTCCACTCCGAGCACAACCGCCTGGTCCAGCAAACCAAGGACACCCTCATAGCCGCCGGCGACCTGGCCTTCCTCAATGAGTGGCTGGCGGTCGACGTGGCCGCGATTCCGACTACACCCGCCGGGATTGCAGCGTTGGTGTGGGACGGCGAACGCCTGTTCCAGGCCGCCAAGTTCGGCACCGAGATGCAGTACCAACACTTGGTGTTCGAAGAGTTCGCGCGGACCATTCAGCCGCAGGTCGATGGGTTCCTTGCGCCCAGCGGCTATGACACCTCGATCAACCCGGCTATCCTCGCCGAGTTCGCCCACGTGGTGTACCGCTTCGGTCACTCGATGTTGACCGAGACCGTCGATCGCTTCGACCCGGCGTTCAATCCGCTCCTCACTAACCCGGCCAACCCGGACTCGCAACTGGGTCTGATCGCAGCCTTCCTCAACCCCCTGGCGTTCGCCGGCAGCGGGGTGACTGCGGACCAGGCGGCAGGGGCGATCATTCGCGGTGTGACCCGCCAGGTCGGCAACGAGATCGATGAGTTCGTCACCGAAGCGTTGCGCAACAACCTGCTCGGTCTGCCGCTCGATTTGCCGAGCCTGAACCTGGCGCGTGGTCGCGACACGGGCATCCCCACCTTGAATGAGGCGCGCCGTGAGTTCTACGCATCAACCGGCGACAGCCAACTCAAGCCGTACATCAGTTGGGTTGACCTGGCGGACAGCCTCAAGCACCCCGAGTCGCTGGTCAACTTCATTGCAGCCTTTGGTACGCATTCTTCGATCACGGCGGCGACCACGCTGGCAGACAAACGCGCTGCAGCCTTTGCGCTGGTATTCAATGTTGCGGGTTCGCCGGCTGATCGCCTGGACTTCCTCAACAGCACCGGAGCCTATGCCAACATAACGACGGCCGGCAGGGATGGGGTACTGGGTACTGCAGATGACCTGACAGGTGTGACGGTCACGGGTGTCGACGACATCGACTTCTGGGTCGGTGGCCTCGCCGAACAGAAGATGCCGTTCGGCGGCATGCTCGGCTCGACGTTCAACTTCGTGTTTGAAACCCAGATGGAGGCGTTGCAGAACGGCGACCGCTTCTACTACCTGTCGCGTACCGCGGGCCTGAACTTCGGCACTGAGCTTGAGAACAACTCCTTTGCCAAGCTGATCATGCTCAACACCGATGTCACCCACCTGGCGAACACCGTGTTCCTGACGCCGACGTTCACCCTCGAAGTGAATCAGGCCGCCCAGTTCACCGGCCTGGGCGTGGACAGCCGTGCCGATCCGACGGGCGGCATCATGATCAACGGCGTGGAAGTCGTGCCGCTGGTGATTCGCGACAACCCCGACACCGTGGGGCCGGACACCAATTATCTGCACTACACCGGTGAAGATCATATCGTCATGGGCGGCACTGCCGGCAATGACATCATCATTTCCGGTGACGGCGATGACACCATCTACGGCGACGCCGGCAACGACCGCCTCGAAGGCGGTGCCGGGAACGATGCGGTACTGGGCGGCGCGGGCGATGACATCATCAGCGACTCCTTCGGCGACAACCGTCTGGAAGGCAATGCCGGTAACGATGTGATTGTGGTTGGCAGCATGCTTGCTGCAGGCAACCTGATCCTGGGTGGCGATGGCCAGGACTTCATCATCACCACCGAAGACATCAGCACTACCTTCGGCGGTCAGGGTGACGACTTCATCCTCGGTGCCAAGACCAACCTGCCACCGACCGGCAACGAAGGTGATGACTGGATCGAGAAGGGTACCCAGGACGGTGCGCCTGGCGATAACTTCTCGCCGTTGCTCAATGACGATGTGATCGGCAACGACATCTTTACCGGTGGTGGCGGCTTCGACGAAATGATCGGCGAGGGTGGCGACGACATCTTTGTCGGCAGCGATGCCCAGGACAAGATGGACGGCATGTCCGGTTTCGACTGGGTCACCTACAAGAATGACAAGGTCGGCGTGACCGTTGACCTGAGCCTGGCCGCACTGGCGCAGCCACATGGTAACGCGCCAAACCAGAATGCCGGCATATTCAATCCGGTCGGTGCCTCGCCAGCCTCGATTCTTGACCGTTTTGCCGAGGTCGAAGGCTTGTCCGGTTCGAGTTTCGGCGATGTGCTCAAAGGCGATGATGTCGATGCGGTCACTATCATCAACCACGGTGGTACCACGGGCAGTGCGCTGACCAATGTCGCGTTGATCCGGGGACTGGACCAGTTCCTGGCCGATGCCGGTTTGCCGGTCACCGGCTTTGCCACTGGCAACATCATCCTCGGCGGCAATGGCAGTGACCTGATCGAAGGCCGCGGTGGCGATGATCTGATCGATGGCGACAAATGGATCAATGTCAGAATTGCCGTTTATGCCGCCGGTGACGTCAACCATACCGGCCCTGAGATCGCTACCTTCGACAGCATGGTCGATATGATTCCGTTCATGCTGGACGGTACCTTTAACCCGGGTCAACTCAAGGCCGTGCGGGAAATCATGCCCGGCACCTCGACGGGCGGGGCGGCCTTCGACACCGCCATCTACTCCGGGGTTCAGGGCGAGTATACGGTTACCGTTGACGACCGCGGCACGGCCGATTTGGCGGACGATGTCTATACAGTGATCGATAGTGTCGCGGGTCGCGACGGCACCGATACCCTGCTGCATATCGAACGCCTGCAATTCGCCGATGACCAGCTAGTTCTGGTGGATGGGCTCAATGCCCAACCGGTTGGCAGTCCTACCGTCACGGATGGAAACGGCGGAGCGATAACAGTGGGCGACACGCTGACTGTCAGCGTGGCCGGGGTGCGTGATGCCAACAACGTCGCGGCGGGTAATCCGCAGGGCTTGATCACCAACTCCTCGGTGTCCTACATCTGGCAATTCGAGGCAACTCCTGGCAGCGGCGTATTCGAGGACATCATCCTGTTGCCGGCTGGCGACCTGGCGTTCCAAAGCGCCGACGGTACCGCGTTCAAGGTCTCTCCTGACCTCGCCGGGTTGTCGTTGCGGGTCAAGGCGATCTATCAGGACGGTCATGGCACCACGGAGATCCTGTTCTCCACGCCGACGGCTGCCATCGTTGCCGGTGCACCGGTCACGCCAACGGCGCTGGTGCCTGTAGTCGATGCCACCGCGGGTGGCGCGGGCCTGCACATGGTCCGCTCCGACCTCAACTTCATTCTTGACCAGATCAAGATTGCCGAGGCTGATGCGGCCGGTCAGGACATCCTCTCGCTGATCCCGAATATCCGCGCGCCGTTGGGCCTGCGTGCGGTCGACGGGTCGAACAACAACCTGATGAACCTCAACGGCATTAACAACACCGAGTTTGGTGCCGCCGATAACGTCTTTCCGCGCTTGACCGATCCGGTCTTCAATCCGGCGGAAGGGGGAACGTCGTATGCGCAGAACAGCGGCCTTGTGATTGACTCGCAGCCACGCACCATCAGTAACCTGATCGTCGATCAGACAGCGAACAACCCGGCGGCCTATGCCACGGCTTTCAACCCGGGCCTGGACGGCGTGCTGAACTTCGGCGCGGTGGGTAACGACGACGTGCTCAAGGATGGCGTACAGATTGTCGCCAGCCCCGGCCTGGATGGTCAGTTCGGTACTGCCGATGATCACGATGTGTACTTTTTCGAGAACGTCGCGGCGGACGCGGGGTTGTCCGCGCCGTTCAACGCCTGGATGACCTTCTTCGGACAGTTCTTCGATCATGGTCTGGACCTGGTCACCAAAGGTGGTTCGGGCACCGTCTTCATTCCACTGCAACCGGATGATCCACTGTTTGTCCCTGGTAGCCCGACGAACTTCATGGTCCTGACCCGCGCGACCAACCTGCCAGGGGCGGATGGCATTCTTGGTACGGCCGACGACATCCATGAGCAAACCAACACCACCTCGCCGTTCGTGGACCAGAACCAGACCTATAGCTCGCACCCGTCGCATCAGGTGTTCTTGCGCGCTTATCAACTGACCGACACTGGCCCTATAGCGACTGGCAGGCTGATCACCAACCGTGATCTGGGCGCGGATGGCCAGTTTGGTACTGCGGACGACGTCGAAATCGGTGGCATGGCGACCTGGAAGGTAGTCAAGGCGCAAGCCCGTGACATTCTCGGCATCAACCTGACCGACGCCGACGTCGATAATGCCCCGCTGTTGGCGACAGACGCCTATGGCAATTTCATCAAGGGGCCGAACGGTTTCCCGATGGTGGTGATGAAGGGCGTTGACGGTCTTGGTGGCACGCCGGATGACGTCCTTGTCGAAGGCGATCCGCTTGCTCCCCTTGACCTGACCAATGCTGTGCGTACCGGTCACCAGTTCCTCGTCGACATCGCCCACAATGCAACACCGGTAATCGTCGGTGGGGTTCTGCTGGCGGATGCCGATACCGCTGTCGGTAATGCGCAGCCCGTTGACGCGGGCGGCAACAACCTGACCTATGACAACGAACTGCTCGACGCTCACTACATCGCTGGCGACGGCCGGGTCAACGAGAACATCGGCCTGACCGCGGTGCATGCGATCTTCCACTCCGAGCACAACCGGCTGGTTGCGCAGACCAAGGATACCGTGCTCGATTCGGGTGACGTGGCCTTCCTCAACGAGTGGCTGCTCAATCCGGTGGCCGCATTGCCAACCACCCAGGCCGAGTTCGATGCGCTGCAGTGGAATGGCGAGCGCTTGTTCCAGGCTGCCAAGTTCGGCACCGAAATGCAGTATCAGCACCTGGTGTTCGAGGAGTTTGCGCGGACCATCCAGCCCAGAGTCGACCTGTTCTTCGCACCGACCCAGGTCTATGACGTCGACCTCGATGCCTCGATCGTCGCCGAGTTCGCCCACACCGTGTACCGGTTTGGCCACTCGATGCTGACCGAGACCGTCGATCGCTTCGATATCAACTTCAACGTGGTGGGCGACGGCAATCCGAATGCCCTGGGCAATCAACAGACTGGCCTGATCGCAGCCTTCCTCAACCCGTTGGCGTACGCCGCCAGTGGCGTGTCGCCAGAGGATGCGACCAGTGCGATCATACGTGGGGTGACTCGGCAAGCCGGTAACGAAATCGACGAGTTCGTCACCGATGCGCTGCGCAGTAACCTGCTCGGCCTGCCGCTCGACCTGCCGGCGCTCAACCTCGCCCGTGGCCGCGACGTGGGGATTCCCTCACTCAATGCGATCCGCCGCGACATCTACAGCCAAACCGGTGATACCCAACTCAAGCCGTACACCAGCTGGGTCGATCTGGTGCAGTACCTCAAACATCCGGAGTCGTTGATCAACTTCATCGCGGCCTATGGCACGCATGACACGATCACAGGGGCGACCACGATGGAGGGCAAACGCGCTGCAGCCCTGGCGCTGGTCTTCGGTGGTGCGGGTGCACCGGCTGACCGCCTGGACTTCCTCAACAGCACCGGTGCCTTTGCCAACGTAACGCTGGCCGGCAAGGATGGGCTGCTGGGTACTGCCGACGACCTGAAGGGTGTGACGGTCACTGGCGTCGATGCCATCGACCTGTGGATCGGCGGCCTGGCCGAAGCGAAAACCCCGTTCGGCGGCATGCTCGGCTCGACCTTCAACTTCGTGTTCGAGAACCAGCTGGAAAAACTGCAGGACGGCGACCGCTTCTACTACCTGGAGCGTACCTCTGGCCTGTCGATGAATGCCGAACTTGAAAGCAACTCGTTCGCCAAGCTGATCATGGCCAACACCTCGGCCACGCACTTGCCTGGCCTGGTGTTCTCGGACCCAGGGCTCTACCTGGAAGTGGACCTGAGCAAGCAATACAACGATGGCCTGCTCGCCGCCGATCCGCTCGGCCCGAATGCCGGGCAGGTGGTATTCCGCGACAATCCGCTGACCGTGGGACTGGACACCAACTACATCCGGTACAACGGTGAAGAGCACATCGTGCTGGGTGGCACCGACAACGCAGACATCCTCATCTCCAGTGATGGCGATGACACGGTCTGGGGTGATGGCGGCAACGATCGCATCGATGGCGGTAACGGCAACGACCAGCTGCGCGGTGGCGTCGGCGACGACATCATCACCGACACCGGCGGCGACGATAACATCCAGGGTGGCGACGGCAACGACGTGCTGCACGGAGGCAACGGCATCAACCTGATCATTGGCGGGTTCGGCAGCGACTTCATCGTGACCGGTGAGGATGCCTCCGAAGCCATTGGTGGCCAGGGCAACGACTTCATCCTGGGCAGCAAAGCCAACGAACAGGACATGGGTAACGAAGGCGACGACTGGATCGAGAAGGGCACTTCGGATGGTGCCCCTGGCGACAACTTCGATCCGCTCGGCAACGACCCGGTGATCGGCCACGATGTATTCATCGGCGGTAACGAGAACGATAAGTTCAACGGCGAAGGCGGCGACGACATCATGGTCGGCAGTCTCGGCTTCGGTGACCGCTATATCGGCGGCTCCGGCTATGACTGGGCAACCTTCAAGGATCTCGCCCAGGGCGTGACCATCGATTACAGCGACCGCTTCTTCGATGTGCCACCGATGCCAGGTTCGGGCGCCTCGGCGCTGGTGCGTTTCGACATCATGGAAGGGCTGTCGGGTTCGTCCCACGGTGACTTCCTGCGCGGTGATAGCGAAGATGCGACATCGCTACCCACCGCGGGTGCAACCGGCAGTGTGCTGACCAACATCAGCCTGATCAACGGTCTGGCGGGCCTGTTGCCAGTTGGAGCGACGTTCTTCGACGGCGGTAACATCATCCTCGGTGGCAGCGGCAGTGACCTCATCGAAGGTCGCGGTGGTGACGACATCATCGACGGTGACAAGTGGCTGAACGTACGCATCAGCGTACGGGCGAACGCTGATGGCACTGGCGCGGAAATCGCTACGTTCGACAGCATGGCGCCGATGGTTCAGGCGATGCTCAATGGTACTTACAACCCGGGCCAGCTGGTCATCGTGCGGGAGATTCTGACCGGCACTGACAGCTTCGACACCGCGGTGTTCTCCGGTAATGCGTCGGAGTACACAGTCGCTGTCGATGGCAACGCCGTCGTCGTGACCGACCTGGTGGCCGGGCGTGATGGCGTCGATCGCCTGACGGGCATCGAGCGTCTGCAGTTCGCTGACCAGGCGCAGGCGTCCGGCGTTGGCACCGTCTTGAACAGTGGTCCTGTGGGGCGTCTGGCAATCCTCGATGCTGCCACCGGTGCGCGTACCGATACGTCTGTCGCCGGCCAACTGCTGCGCGTCAGCGACCAGTCGGTCCGCGACGCGGACAACGTGAGTGCAGCCAATCCGACCGGCGCGGTTACCGGTCCCGTGGCTTACTACTGGCAGGTCGAAAACGTTCCGGGTTCGGGCATCTTTGAAGACATCACCTTTTTCGCCGCTGGCGAGGTATCACGGTCGATCGGTGCCACCTATCTGGTCGCGGACGATGTCGCCGGTCTGAACATTCGCGTTCGGGCGGTGTATCAGGATGCCCAGGGTACGCTGGAGATCGTCGACTCGTCGGGGAACAACGCACCGACCGCAGGGCCGACCATCCTCGGGGTTGCGTTTCCGGACCAGGTGTTGACCGCCGACACGTCGTCCATCATCGACGTCGATGGCCTCAGCAATGCGCAGTTCACCTTCCAGTGGCAGGAGACCAACGGGGTCACCTTCGTCGACATCGTCGGAGCCACCGCCAGCACGTTCACGCTTGGCCAGGCTCAGGTCGGCGATCAGGTGCGCGTGGTGGTCAGTTACGTGGATGACTTCGGTGCGGCCGAAAGCATTGCGTCCGACGCTACGGCCCCGGTGGCCGCCGGTGTTGTGTTTGTCGGTACTGCCGGTGTCGACATATGGACCGGCACGTCAGGCGACGACATTGCCAGCGGAGGTGCTGGCAACGACATCCTGAACGGCTTGGGCGGCAACGACCTCCTCAATGGTGACGCGGGCAATGACATTCTCATCGGCGGTGTCGGTGCCGACACGATGGCCGGCGGTGATGGCAACGATGTCTACGAAGTCACCGACGCTGGGGACGTTGTGACCGAGCTCGCCGGTGGCGGCAGCGACGAGGTCTGGACCTCGCTCGCGAGCTACACCCTGAGTGCCAATGTCGAGAGTCTGTTTTTCGGCGRCAGCGGCAACTTCGCGGGTACCGGTAACGTGCTCGGCAATAATATCGCGGGTGGTGCGGGTAACGACGTCATCATCGGTGYCGGAGGTGCCGACACGATGGCCGGCGGTGGCGGCAGCGATATCTACGAAGTCACCGAGGTTGGAGACGTGGTGATCGAGCTCGCCGGTGCCGGCAACGACACGGTCTGGACCTCGCTCGCAAGCTACACCCTGGGYGCCAAYGTCGAGARTCTGTTTTTCGGCGGCAGCGGCAACTTCGCGGGCACCGGTAACGTGCTCGGCAATACGATCGCGGGCGGGGCGGGTAACGACGTCCTCATCGGTGCCGGAGGTGCCGACACGATGGCCGGCGGTGCTGGCAGCGATATCTACGAAGCCACCGACCTTGGGGACGTGGTGATCGAGCTCGCCGGTGCCGGCAACGACACGGTCTGGACCTCGCTCGCGAGCTACAGCCTGGGTGCCAACGTCGAGAATATGTTTTTCGGCGGCAGCGGCAACTTTGCGGGCTCCGGCAACGAGCTGGCCAACACGCTCGTGGGCGGTGCGGGTAACGACGTGCTCATCGGTGGCGCAGGTGCCGACACGATGGTCGGCGGTGCTGGCAACGATGTCTACGAAGTCACCGACCTTGGGGACGTGGTAGGCGAGAACGCCGGTGGCGGCAACGACACGGTCTGGACCTCGCTCGCGAGCTACACCCTGGGTGCCAACGTCGAAAGTCTGTTTTTCGGCGGCAGCGGCAACTTCGCGGGCACCGGCAACGCGCTCGGCAATAATATCGTGGGTGGTGCGGGTAACGACGTTCTCATCGGCGGTGGCGGTAATGACGTGATGAGTGGCGGCGTGGCCGGCAACGATACGTTCGTGTTTGCTGCCGCGGGTTTCGGCAACGATACGATCCTGAACTTCGGAGCGAATTTGGCCGCAGAGCAGGACTTGCTCAATGTCACGGGGATGGGGATCACCAGCGCGACGTTCGCTGCCAGCCTGACCATAACGGCAGACGGGGCGGACACGGTGGTGGGGATCGGAGCGGACTCCATCCGCCTTGTGGGTGTCAGCAGCGCGGCCGTTGATCAGACGGACTTCATTCTGGCCACTTGAGGTCCTGGTCAGTACTGTCGCAGGGAGCGTGGACCGCGGAGGGGAGGGCAATGGATGCCCTCCCTTTCTCCTTCCATTCAATTGCCCATCAGCTATCGGGGTGCCAGCAGCGTACTGGAACTCATCAAGGCAGGTTGGAACCGAACTGCGAAATCAAAGAAACAATGGAAAAAGGAAACCCGGCCTTGAACATTTCAGCCATCTGCCTCTTGAGCAGCCTATTGGTCGCGGTCGCGGCTTCTGCTACCGGGATCACTTCGGTCTTCGACCTGGGCTTCACCAGGTCAGCCACAGAAACGCTGAAAAAACTGGACATCAACGACGCTTTTATTATCGCCGTCTCAAGTCCTGCAGCGTTTACCTTCTGCCGCAATGGTTCGTCAACGCTCTGGAAGTATCAGGTGTTGGATCTAGAGCAACAGGTGGCGATGCAAATTGGCCCAAAGCGGTCTTCGACGGACTATCAACTCATTACCGTTGCGCAAGTCAATAGCATTGCCTGCGAACAGGATCACCTTGCACCCTTGGTTAAACCGCCTGTCAGGCGTGGACTTGTCCTCGGCCTGATCACCCTGTTTCTGCTAGTCGGCCTGCGATATACCTACCGCGCAATCATGGATTGCCGATATGACCAAACCGGGTTTTCGAAGCCAGGCTTGCAGCGCTTGAGCGAATCCCGATTACCGTACAATTCAACAGTCATGGCGTTGGCCGCATGGGGTATGGCGGCAGCTACGGCATTTGTTTACTTCGGGTTTTGAGCATGAGTGCAGGGACTTGGTTTACACCCTTATTGTTTAAGTTGATCCTGCGTTGCCATCTGCCTGAAAGGGTGGCCGAATCACCGTGGAATTCGCAGTCGGAGTTTGCTCTGGATGAGAGTTGCTCGCTATTGCGCATGTTATGGGATGTATAACAACTAGTGGATCCAATAAGCGATTATTGAAGTGCATGTAGTTAAGCAGGCCAGTTGTGGTGGGGCGTAGCGTGAAAGTTGTCTTGTTGCTATCGCTTCAGGCGCACTTGCGCAACGCACCGTTTGTCGGTGGGTTGCTCGAGAAATGAACATTGGAGCGTCTTCGCCCTCTGACTCCTAAGCACGTCAGTCATGACCTGCCCCTGAAATCGCAAAAAGAAGTGGAAGTTGAATCTCAAAAGCAGTGAATGCAAATGGGGGGTTTTATCTGAAACTCAGGGAGGTGATAAACAAACCGGTCATTGATTTGCCGAGCGGGTCAATGAGGTTAACAGTGCCGAGTCCATGATTTGGCTTATCTTTTAGAAGTAAGGTCGCACAGGATTTTTAATAAGTAAAAAACCTGTCAAGTAGTCGATCTGTACTGTCGAATAAGGTGGAGAAAATACCGTGGCGATAAATACAATAATGAGTCTGCTGGAAAATAAAGAATTTCTGGAGTTTTTTCGTCTGGGGGTTATTTACGTTCACTTGGTGGCGTGTTGTGTGGCCATTGGTTTGGTATTGACCAGTGATGTCGCTATGGTTAAAGACCTGTTAAGGCGCAAAGTAGTCACTGAGCATGATAATGCTCACATGGAAAGTCTTCAAAAGTCAGTCGTTGTTGCACTGATAGCACTGTGGGTAACGGGTGTCGCTGTCGTCGGTATTGATTACCTGGACAAAGGTCTCGATTACTTCATGAATCCAAAGCTTCAAGCCAAAGTCATTATTGTAGCGTTGCTGAGTTACAACGGTGTCTTGTTGCATCGTATGGTACTGCCGGCCCTGCAGAAGGCAGGCTCGTTGCTCAATCTCGGATTCAGTGCACGGATGCTGGCGTTGGCCTGCGGCTCATTGTCGGCAGTGTCCTGGATGTATGCCGCCATGCTGGGTGTCGGGCGCCCATTGGCCTGGAAGTATTCCCTTTCCGAACTGTTGATGGCTTATCCGGTACTGATTGTGCTCGGATTCCTGACGATGCTGGTGCTGACTCAGCGAGCGAAAAAACAGGACGACTACGTTGCGCCTCAGGGGATTGTCGCAAGCGCATGCTAAGCCGGTCATGCGCGTAAATCCTGCGGGCTTGTCCCGAGTCCGAAAGATGGCGACCTTCATGGTGCAGGTTTCAACCCGGACCTGCACCGCAAGGTCGTTTTTGTTTTGAGTCATTCCCGTTTGCCTAATGCTCCTGCTCATTTCGATCAATAAGTTGTCAGTTACGGTCATTGAGCACCAGCGGCGCGACTCTTAGTCTGTCGAACATGACTGATGGGGGCCATAGAGCTCCTGCACTTTCCGTGATCGCTCGATGTGGAGTTACCGATGACCGCCGCTCAATACCCGCACCTGTTGGCTCCGCTGGACCTGGGTTTCACCACACTGCGCAATCGCACCCTCATGGGGTCGATGCACACTGGCCTTGAAGAGAAACCGGGTGGTTTCGAGCGCATGGCGGCGTACTTTGCCGAACGTGCCCGTGGCGGTGTCGGCCTGATGGTCACTGGCGGTATCGGCCCGAACGATGAAGGCGGCGTGTATTCCGGCGCGGCCAAGCTGACCACCGAAGAAGAGGCGCTCAAGCACCGTATCGTCACCCGTGCCGTGCACGAGGCAGGCGGCAAGATCTGCATGCAGATCCTCCACGCGGGTCGCTATGCCTACAGCCCGAAACAGGTTGCGCCGAGCGCGATCCAGGCGCCGATCAACCCGTTCAAGCCCAGGGAGCTGGACGAGGAGGGCATCGAGAAGCAGATCAGCGATTTCGTCACCTGTTCGGTACTGGCACAAACCGCCGAGTACGACGGTGTGGAAATCATGGGTTCGGAAGGCTACTTCATCAACCAGTTCCTCGCCGCCCACACCAACCACCGTACCGACCGCTGGGGCGGCAGCTATGAAAACCGCATGCGCCTGCCGGTGGAAATCGTCCGTCGCGTGCGTGAAGCGGTCGGCCCGAACTTCATCATTATTTTCCGTCTGTCGATGCTTGACCTGGTCGAAGGCGGCAGCACCTGGGACGAGATCGTGCAACTGGCCAAGGCCATCGAGCAGGCCGGTGCGACCATCATCAACACTGGTGTCGGCTGGCACGAAGCGCGGATTCCAACCATCGCCACCAAAGTGCCGCGCGCGGCCTTCAGCAAGGTCACGGCCAAACTGCGGGGTTCGGTCAATATTCCGCTGATCACCACCAACCGCATCAACACGCCGCAAGTGGCCGAGCAGATCCTGGCCGAGGGTGATGCCGACATGGTGTCCATGGCGCGGCCGTTCCTCGCCGACCCGGATTTCGTCAACAAGGCCGCTGCAGGTCGCGCCGATGAAATCAACACCTGCATCGGTTGTAACCAGGCCTGCCTCGATCACACCTTCGGCGGCAAGCTGACCAGTTGCCTGGTCAATCCGCGTGCCTGCCACGAAACCGAACTCAATTACCTGCCCGTGCAGCAGCTGAAGAAAATCGCCGTGGTCGGTGCCGGCCCGGCCGGTTTGTCCGCCGCGACCGTGGCCGCCGAGCGTGGCCATCAGGTGACGCTATTCGATTCGGCCAGCGAAATCGGCGGTCAGTTCAACATCGCCAAGCGTGTTCCGGGCAAGGAAGAGTTCTTTGAGACCATTCGCTACTTCAACCGCAAGTTGCAGACCACCAACGTCGAGGTGTGCCTGAACACCCGCGTCGACGTGGCCAGACTGGTCGAAGGCGGCTACGACGAGATCATTCTGGCCACCGGCATTGCGCCGCGCGTGCCGGCCATTCCGGGGGTGGAAAACGCCAAGGTGCTGAGCTACCTGGACGTGATCCTGGAGCGCAAACCGGTCGGCAAGCGCGTCGCGGTGATTGGTGCCGGTGGTATCGGTTTCGACGTCTCCGAGTTCCTTGTGCATGAAGGCGTCGCCACCAGTCAGGATCGTGCCGCGTTCTGGAAGGAATGGGGCATCGATGCGCACCTTGAGGCACGCGGTGGTGTTGCCGGTATCAAGGCTGCGCCCCATGCGCCGGCACGCGAGGTGTTCCTGCTGCAACGCAAGACATCCAAGGTCGGTGACGGCCTGGGCAAGACCACCGGCTGGATTCATCGCACCGGTCTGAAGAACAAGCAGGTACAGATGCTCAACAGCGTTGAATACCTGAAGATCGACGACGAAGGCCTGCACATCCGCATCGGCGACAGCGGAGAGCCGCAGGTGCTGCCAGTGGACAACATCGTGATTTGCGCCGGTCAGGATCCGCTGCGCGAATTGCATGACGGTCTGGTGTCGGCGGGGCAGAGTGTGCACCTGATCGGCGGCGCGGATGTCGCGGCAGAGCTGGATGCCAAGCGGGCGATCAATCAGGGTTCGCGATTGGCGGCGCAGTTGTAATCCAGCTAATCAGGCTGTTCACAAAACCTGTGGTGAGGTGCTTGCCTCCTCACCACAAGTCAGCTGCTAAGATGCCGGGTCTTTCCAAAGATCCGGCATCATGCTTTCTCTTCCAGACAACTGGCTTCCTAAAGCCCCCCTCGAACTCCTCCACCTCGACTGGCTCACCCACGCCGACATCGAAGTGGCAATCCTGCGTCTGGACCAGATCGACCCGCTGATCAGCGGCAACAAATGGTTCAAACTCATCGAACACTTGAAGACCGCCGACCGTGTTGGTGCCGAAGGCCTCATCAGCCTGGGTGGAGCGCACTCCAATCACCTCCACGCGTTGGCGGCGGCGGGCAAGCGTTTCGGCTTTGCCACCGTTGGCCTGTTGCGCGGGCACCCTCAGGAAACTCCGACGGTCAAAGACTTGCAGGCGTTCGGCATGCAGTTGCACTGGCTGGGTTACGCAGGCTATCGAGCGAGGCATGAAGCGGGTTTCTGGCAACCCTGGCAAACCCGCTACCCGACGTTGCATCCGGTGCCTGAAGGGGGAGGCGGTTTGCCTGGCGCCCTGGGTTGCATGCAACTGCGGGCCAGCGTTTGCGCGCAACTGGAAGGATTGGGCTGGAGTGACTATGACGCCTGGTGGCTGGCCTGTGGAACCGGTACGACCCTGGCGGGCCTGGTGCTGGCCGAAGCGGGGGATCATCCGGTTTACGGTGCGCTGGCGGTGCCAGGCGATCATGGGGTGGCGCAGCAGGTCGAACGGATCGTGCAGGAAGCGGGTCTGATCGATGCGGTATATGAACTGGTCGAGGCCAGTCGCGGCGGTTTTGCCAAGGTCGATCCGCTGCTGATCGAGTTCATCGAGAAGACCGAACAGGCCAGCGGCATTCCCCTGGAACCGCTGTACACCGGCAAGGCACTCATGGCCCTCAAGCAACAAGTCGCCACGGGCAAGTTCACCCGGGGCACGCGGCTGATCTTCGTCCACACGGGCGGCTTGCAGGGGCAAAGGGGGTTCAATTCACAAACCTGAAAGTCACCGAAAACCAATGTGGGAGCGAGCTTGAACTGGTCAACTAATTTTGGACACCAGTTACGGTTTTCATGCCGCCAGTTTTTCCATAGCTACCGGTGAACGATAGCCGTTGTAGCTATGGAGCCTGACGTTGTTGTAACGCATCACGTAGCGTTGCACGTCTATGCGGGCTTCATGCTCAGAGTTGTAGCCATCTTCTGGCACCCACTCTGATTTAAGGCTCCCAAAGAAACGCTCCATCGGGGCGTTATCCCAGCACTCAC
>NZ_JBFULI010000054.1:0-38588 GCF_056400405.1 Pseudomonas sp. P5_B3
CAGAAACGCTGGCAACACGACTGTTGGCGCTCGCCAGGAATATCAAGCCCAAGCAAGTGGCCAAAAGCCTACGTGGTCCCAAAATCGCCAAACCCAAGGAGTGGCTGGACGGCAAAGCTGCGCATGCTCATGTGTCGACGGATCGGGTGCTCAAGGCCCATAAAGGGAAAACACCTTGAAAGGGCTGGCTGTAAGAGCGGAACCCTAAGCCGCCGTTACCGCAGAAACGGATATGCACACCCTCAAAAATCCATGTCGCCTGCCAAGCAGCCATCGCGAGCAAGCTCGCTCCCACAGGGTTATTCGATCAGCGTTCAGCGGATGGTTTCAGCTAATATGCCCCCCACTCGAACAAGAACAGGGCTTGCCGCGATCCATGTCGGAAAAAGACACCATCTCCATTCAACTGGTGCGTGAAGCACTGTTGCAAAGCTGCGCGCCGGGAATCGCCACGGACGAGGTGTTGATCAAGGTTGGCATCGCCCCGCAGCTGTTGGGCAACACCGGCGCCCGCGTTCCGGCCACGGCTTATGCGCGCCTGTGGCGGCTGCTGGCACGGCGCGGGGACGATGAGTTTTTTGGCATGGACCCACGCAAACTGAAATCCGGCAGCTTTGCGTTTCTGTGTCGCAGCGCCATGCACCAGCCCAACGTGGCGGCGGGACTGGCCAGCGGCCTGGCGTTTCTGTCGTTGATCCTCGAACACCTGCCGGCGCAGTTGGTGCGCCAACAAAGCCTGGCGGAAATCGTCCTTCTCGAGGACGACAAAGACCCGCGTCGGGCCTTCACCTATTTCACTTACTGGATGATCGTGCACGGCGTGGCCTGCTGGCTGGCAGGGCGGCGGATTCCAATCCTGGCCATCGAACTGCGCTGTGCGAAGCCGGATTTCTGCGATGACTATCAGGTGATGTTTTCCGAGAACCTGCGTTTCGACCGTCAGCGCACGCGGATGATTTTCTCCGCCGATTACCTGGATTTGCCAATCAAGCGCAGTGCGGAAGAGCTCAAGCGATTCCTGGCCCATGCGCCGGCGAACATTCTGGTCAAGTACCGCGATCCGCAGAGCCTGGCCAGTCGCATCAAACACGATCTACGCCATCTGCCGGCCGAACACTGGCCGGAAACCGAAGTCCTGGCGCAACGCCTGTGCATGTCGGCATCAACCCTGCGCCGCCGACTGGCCGAAGAAGGGCAAACCTATCAAGGCCTCAAGGACGGCGTGCGCAAGGAGCTGGCGATTGTCTGGCTGGCCGAGCCCGCGATCAGCTTCAGCGAAATCGCCACGCGGCTGGGGTTCGCGGATGTCAGTTCGTTCTACAAGGCGTTTCGCAAGTGGTCGGGATCGAATCCTGGGCACTACCGTAGCCTGATTCTCAATGACGCCGAGTGAATTCAGCGGCGCAACGGTCATCTCTTCGCAGGCTAACGGCTGCCAGTGGTCGATCCTGGCAGTTTGAGTATGCCACTGTCCACGAAACGCATCGTGTTGAACACCCCACCCGAGAGCTTGCCGTGCAGGATGTAGGGCATGTTGTTAAGCGTTTTCATCCGGCTGATGCCATAGGTCTGGCGGATCACCGAAAGTGCCGAAACGCTGACCGGCACGCTCACGACGGTGTCGGAAAAACGCCCGATCGAGCCACTCTCATCGGTGACGCCAGAGGCGAAGGGTTGGCCGTTGATGTCCAGGTCCAGCGCAACGCCGCTGTAGACGAGGGTGGTGTCATTGGGGTTCTGCACGCGGATTTTCACGGTAAAGCGCACTTCCATGCCCTCGCCTTGCAGGGGCTCGATGCCCACGACGTTGACTTTCAACGGGTCTCGATTGGGCAGTGAGGAACAGGCGCTCAGGCAGAGCAGGAGGGAAATCAGGACCGCGTGAACGCTGCGCATGGACGTGCTCTCATCTGAAAAATGGCTAGCGGTTTGACTGTGCGACCACCGCAGCCTTTGCGGGTTCATCCCAGGCGGTCACATCGGGGTTCTGCATCACTTGAAGCACTGGGCCTGCGGATCGAATTCGTCCTCTTCCAGTTCGATGAATGCCTCGGGCAGGAAGATATTAAGAACGATAGCGCACAGCGCGCCGACGGTGATGGGCGATTCGAAAATGTTGTGCAGGGCCTTGGGCAGTTCACGCAAGACTTCCGGCACCGCGGCCACCCCCAGGCCCATGCCGAGGGAAATTGCCACGATCAGCATGTAGCGCCGATGCAGGCCGGCCACCGCGAGAATCTTGATTCCGGCCACGGCAAAAGAACCGCCAAGTCAGTGGCTTACAGTCGTGGAGCGAACACCTCGCCCACGCTGCGGCGTTTGGCGTGCAGCTGGCTGGCCTGGATCAACTGTTCGAGGTCTTCGGGCGTGACGTCATAGAACGCCTCCATGTCAGCCAGCGCCAGTTTCAGGTCTTCGGCGGTGATGGCCTGACGGTCGACCGGCGGGTGATCGGCAGGAATCACGGCTACCGGTTCGCTGGTCCCCTTGGGGTATCGAATGTGGGTCAGGTTGTTGTAGGCCAGGGCGCTGAGCAGCATCGTCGCAGCGCCGAGCATCACCGGCTCAATGGCCTTCCAGTCCATGGCAATGGTCGCCGGATCGGCCAGTACCAGGGTCAGGGCCAATGCACCGGCCGGTGGATGAAGGCACCGCAACCAGCACATCAGGACCAACGCCATGCCCGCGGCCAGGCAAGCGCTACCGAGGGTTCGGCCCAATACATGGGCCACCAGCAAGGCAATCACCGCGGCGCTCAAGTAACCGCCGAGAATCGACCAGGGTTGCGCGAGCGCACCCGAAGACACGGCAAACAACAGCACTGCCGATGCCCCCAGCGGGCCGATCAAGTGCTGGGCCACCTCAATGCCGAACACCTGGCCACAGAGCCACACGCTGAGCAGCGTCCCCAGGGCCATGCCAATGGCGGCGCGGCTCCATTCGGTGGGACGGGTGTTGATGGCGGCGGGCAACCAGCGAGCAAGCATTCCGAGAAAAACTCCGGCAGAAAAATCGAGGCAAAAAAAAGGGCTTGGCTGGGAAGCCCAGAAAGCCCTTGAAGTTGTTCCAACTGTTGGGGGAGGAACGCGCACAGTGTGCCGTTCAATCCAGCTACTGACAAATTCATATTAATGAGCTTTCAGTGCATTAATTTTGCTTTAAGTTGCCCCGTCGGCCGCTGATGTAGCACAGCAAACCGCCCAGGGCCGCGAGTGCACTCAAGGCGTAAAACATTGTCGGCGCCGGGGTGTRCATCAACATGAAGCCGCAAATCACCGGGCTCAACGCACCGCCAAGCGCAGCAAGGTTTTGCGCGCCGTAATAGCTGCCGCGCAGTTCTTCCGGAGCCAGGGTGTCGACGAAGAGAAACTCGGCCGGATAAATAATGATTTCACCGAGGGTGAAGATAAACATCGCCACACACCAGCTCACCAGACTGTCCGCCAGGCTGAAGCCGATCAGCCCGAGGATGAACAGGCCGGTGCCGGCAACGATCCATTGGCGCAGTTGCTCTCGCTTGAGAACACGCCCGATCTGGTACTGCAACAAGATCACACTGATGGCGTTGCACGCGAGCAGGGCGGCCATGATTTCCATGGTGTGCCGGGGATTACTGGTCACCAGCAGGTATTGCGACAGGTAAAACGTAAATCGCCCGTGCACCACCGTGCTGAGCAGGCAGCCAGCGGTGAACAGGATCAGGGTGCGGTCGTTTTTCAGGGTGATCAGGGTTTTGAGAAAACTCTGCGCCCGACCGGTGAGAGGCACACTGGCCGGGTCCCTGGGAACTCCGGTCATCAGGAAAATACTGAAAAAAGCGATGGCCGCAGCGATCAGGAACGGTGCGCTTGCAAAGGCGCCGGCAATCAGCACGCCGAGCATCGGCCCGACAGCGTAGCCAATGTTGGTCAGCGTATAGCTCAGGGAGAACGCCTTGGCGCGCTGACCCACCGCAAGGTTGTCGCTGAGGATCGCTTTCGAACCGATCAGGAACAGCGACGAGGCGGTTTCGGTGACGATCAAGGTGATCGTGGTCAGGTAGAGGTTTTCAGCAAAGGTCAGCAACACCAGGCCGACAGCGCTGGACGCCATCGAGAGAATCAGCAGTCGGCGTTTTTCGAAGCGATCGATGATGTAGCCGCCATACAGKGAGAGCAGGGTGGCGACGAACACCGCAATGCCAAGCAGCAAGCCAACGTCCTGTTGGTTGAGGCCAAGCTTGTCGCTGACGAACAGTGTGAGCAAGGGGCTGGTGATGGCGCGGCTGACGACGATGGTCAGCGAGCAGATCAGCAGGCGGCGGATGAGGGGGGAGTAGGTGGTCACGGGGTGAATGTCCTTATTCGATTGGGCCGGCATCAGCCCAATCGTGAGCGCTACTCCAGCAGTCGGACACTCGGTCGTTGCTACGGGATTTGCTTGAGGTGCAGCAACACGAAATCATTCTTGTCGAACCGCCCGCTCAGTACTGGCGGCAGGGCACCAATAGCCGTGCCTCGCAGTGTCTGGTACACGTTCAGGTCCATCATCAGCCACGCCGGGCCTTTGAGGTTTTCAAGTTCCTGGGGCGATTCGGTGAAAACCGGTTGCAGGTCCTGTTTGATGTTGACCATGAACTTGATGGCCTTGGCATCCTTGCCCATCGCGTGCATCACCAACGGCGCAGGGTCTTTTTGCATGAGCTCGACAGTGGCACGGCTGAAGCTCTGGGTGTCGAAGAGCTGGCGTTGGATGGGCTCGAATTGCAGGATGTAGAACGACCAAAGCGCCAGGACCGCGCAAAGAGCCAATGATTGCGCTCGCCAGCGGGGTCGCTTGAGTGCCGCCAGGGCGATCACTTGTAGCAAGCCGAGAATGATGAATAACGAAGTGAGGTGAGCCACTTCCTCGGGAAATTTTCGCCGTACTACCAGCAATGCCACGATCAACAGGCCCGGGATCAGCAGCCACAGCCCCTGCATCAACCCCCGCAGCCAACCCAGCAATCGACCCTGTGTGGCGTAGAACGGATACGCCGCCACGATGGCCGCCATGGGTAGCATCGGCAGCAGGTAACGGGCCTTTTTCGCCTGGGGGACGGAAAGGCCGATCATCACGATCAGTCCGGCCGCCAGGCAGTACAGCATCAGGCGCAATGCCGGCCCGGACTGTTGTCGGCCAGAGATTCCGACCGCCACCAGCGCCAGCACCGCCAACGGCCACGCCAGTGCATAGTTGCCCATCGAACTGGTGAAGTAATACAGCGTATCGTTGACGCCCTCGCTGCCGTCCATGCGCCCCATGAACTGCATGCGAATCACGTCCTGCAGGAAGGCCGGGCCGCCACTGATGTCCGCCAGCCACAACAACAGACCGATGCACACCGCCAGCAGCAACGCTGCCAGCAATCCGAAGACGATCAGCCGTCGCCATTGGCGATTGACCAGGAAATAACTGCACAGCATCCCCGCAGGAATAACCAGGCCGATTGGCCCACGAATCCAGAAACCCAGCATCAACAAGGCAAAGATCAGAACCCAGCGGCGCGGCGCCGCAAAGTGATCGGCTGTATAGCCCAGGTAAAATACACTGAACGCGACGGCTGCCAGCATCAGATCGAGGGAAACGGCGCGGGTTTCCGTGATGAAGGTGTTGGTCAGCAGCATCAAGGCGATGCTCAGCAGCGCCCAACGCCTGGAATAGGGGGCCAGCAGGCGGTACATCAAGGTGACGATGACCGCTGCGGCGATGGCGCTCGGCAGCCACGCGGTCAGGCTGGTGACCTGGCCGAACGGCAGTGAAAGCAGCCAGATGAATAGCGTTGAAAGTCCCGAATAGTCTGCGTAGGGCTGGCCATAGGTCGTCGGAAAAAACGACGGCCCATTGCGCAGCATCTCCTGGGCGAACAGCACGAAGCGCGAATCGAAACCGATGGCCGCCTGCTGATACATCCCGGCGCAGAACAACAACAGCGCCAACAGACCCAGCGCGAGGGACTGTTGGCGGATGTGAGGGATCATGAGGTTCAGGCGACCACTGATTCGGTTGACCATTGCTGGTAAGGAATCGGCAATTTGCGCGACTCGCCACGGCCAATCGGGAAGTAGGTGATACCGATGCGTGCCAGACGGTCTGCGTCGTACAGGTTGCGGCCGTCGAAGATCACCGGTGCATTGAGCCGCTGCTGGATCAGCTCGAAGTCCGGAGCCTTGAACTGTTGCCATTCGGTGCAGATGATCAGTGCATCGGCACCGGACAAGACCGACTCGGGCGTACCCATGAGCATCAGTTTCGATTCATCGGGATACAGCTTCTGGGTTTCCTGCATGGCTTCCGGATCGAACGCGCGGACATTCGCCCCGGCGGCCCACAACGATTCCAGCAACACCCGGCTCGGTGCATCGCGCATGTCGTCGGTATTGGGTTTGAACGCCAGCCCCCAAACGGCAAAGGTCTTGCCACGCAAGTCGCCCTTGTAGAACGCGTTGATGCGTTCGAACAGCTTGTGTTTCTGCCGCTCGTTGATGGCTTCCACCGCTTGCAGCAGGTCGCTGGAGCAATGGGCCTCTTCGGCGCTGTGGATCAGGGCGCGCATGTCCTTGGGGAAGCATGAGCCACCGTAACCGCAACCGGGGTAGATGAAGTGGTAGCCGATACGCGAGTCGGCCCCGATGCCCAGGCGCACCGATTCGATGTCGGCTCCCAGGTGTTCGGCCAGCTCGGCGATCTGGTTGATGAAGCTGATCTTGGTTGCCAGCATGCAGTTGGCGGCGTACTTGGTCAGCTCGGCACTGCGCAGGTCCATGAACATGATGCGTTCATGGTTGCGGTTGAAGGGCGAGTACAGGTCACGCATCACGTCACGCACTTCGTCGCGTTCACAGCCGACGACGATACGGTCCGGGCGGCGGCAGTCAGCCACGGCCGAACCTTCTTTCAAAAACTCCGGGTTGGAGACGATATCGAACTGTAAAACGCGCCCGGCGTTGAGCAGGCATTTGTCGATGTGTGCACGCAAGGCGTCGCCGGTGCCGACCGGAACGGTGGATTTCTCCACCAGGATCGCCGGTTGCTCGCGATGCCGTGCTACCGCTTCGCCCACCGACATCACGTAGCGCAAGTCCGCCGAGCCGTCGTCCCGGGATGGAGTACCGACCGCGATGAACAGCACCTGGCCGTGCAGGACGGCGAATTTTTCGTCGCTGGTGAACTGCAAACGCTTGGCGTCCAGGCCTTCGCGTACCAGGCTGGCCAGCCCGGGTTCGAAAATACTTACATGGCCCTGTTTGAGCAGTTCGACCTTTTTCTCGTCAACGTCCATGCAGACCACGTCGTGGCCGACTTCCGCCAGTACCGCTGCCTGCACCAGGCCAACATAACCGCTACCAAATACACTGATTTTCATGGAGCACTCCTTAATTCGGGCGCACGAGCAGGTCGAGAATTGATGGTAATGACGCCGAGGATGACCAATGCCACACCAAGGCTTTTTGTAAGGCTGAATGATTCGTTGAACAGCGGCAGGCTGGCGGCCAGCAGGTACACCAGCGCATAGCTGATGCTCAGCAACGAGTAGGCCCGGCCCAGGGGCAGGTCCCGCAGGGCGGCGAGCCAGCAGAGCATCGACAAGGCGTAGGCGAAGATGGCCGCGAGCACCACGGCAACGGCTGTCAGGTCGATGTGGGCGCTGAGCCATTGTTCTGGCTGTGGCAGGTGACTCATGCTCCAGCGCATGCCCAATTGAGCGGCGCTGACCAGCAACACGCTGCCCAGTGCGAAGGTGATACCGCGACTCAGGTTCATGCGTGTTGCCCCAGCAGAGCCACGCCGCCGATCACCAGCGCCACACCCAGCCAGTGGCGGCGGTCGATGGTTTCGTGGAACACGAAACGCGCGACCAGGGTGATCAGCACGAAGTTCAGGCTCAGCATCGGGTAGGCAATCCCGACTTCCAGGCGTTGCAGCACCAGCAACCACACCAGCAGGCCCAATCCCAAAGAGGCCAGGGCCAGCCAAAGCCAGGGCGAGCGCAGTTTGTCCATCCACCCGGAAGGTTTGCCGCGCCAGCTTTCCACTGCATATTTTTGGGCGATCTGGCCCAGGCAGGTCAACAGACAGGCGACCAGGAGCAATAGCAGGCTCATAGCGTCGCCTGAGGGATAATCAGAATCACCAGGTTGCCTTGTTCATACCGCTTGCCCTCTTTGGGCAACTGTTCGAGTTCGCGCAGCTCTTCTTCGCCCTTGACCCGCATGACCACACCGACCGGGCCAAGCTGGCGAGCGTCGTGCATCCACTGTTGCACCTGGTCGGGGTCGACGCGCTGCTTGAGCGAGTCAGGATAGGCAAGGCCATATTTCAATTCGCCTATCGTGTTGAAAAAAGCCACTTCCGGGCGTTTCACCCGCCAGGACAATGCCGATGCGGCACCCAGATCGTTGCTCAACAATTTGGCACTCTGACCAAGTTCCTGGGCGTGATCGAGGATGAACTGGTCAGGCGTTTTATTGGCGACTACGGAATTGGGCAGTCCGGCAGGCAATAAACCGATGAGCAACAGGCTGCCAAAAGCCGGGGCTGCCCAGCACTGCAACGGGCGGAAGGCCTGCAGCACGTTGGTCATGATCCAGCCGATCAAGCCGATGAACACCAACACCAGGTTGTGCAGTTCATGATCGTAAATCGGCTTTTTCAGTTGCAGATAAACCAGGGCCAGCAGGGTGACCACACCCACCACCAGGTTCAGCAGGCCGTTGATGCCCAGGACACGACCTTGCTCCAGCTTCAATCGGTCAGCCAGTGCATGGCCGAGCAACAATGCCAGAGGCAACAGGCACGGCAGGATGTAGGCTGGCAGTTTGCCTTTGCTCAGACTGAAGAAGAACAACGGCATCCATAGCCACAGCAGCAGGAACCCGATATTGGACTGGCGTCGGGTCTGCCAGGCTTGCTTCAGCGCTGGCGGCAGCAAGGCGACCCACGGCATGCTGAATGCCACCAGCAACGGCAGGTAATACCACCATGGCGCATTGTGCTGGGCGTCGTCCCCGGCAAAACGGCGGATGTGTTCGTGCCAGAAGAAAAACCGCCAGTAGTCAGGCTCCTGGGCGTGCACTGCCAGCGCCCATGGCAGGCTGACAGCGATGGCTACCACGACCGCCACCGGGCCGTAGACCAGCAGTTCACGCCAGCGTTTTTGCCAGATCATCCAGGGCAGGGCGATCAACACCGGCAACAACCAGGCCAGGAAGCCCTTGGTCATGAAGCCCATGCCGCAGGCCAGGCCCAGCACCGCCCACGCGATCAGGCGTTGCCCGCGGCTCGTGCTGTCGAGCGCGAACCATAACGCCACCAGGCTCAGGTTGACCCAGAAGGTGAATTGCGGGTCGAGGTTGGCATACCCCGCCGAAGCGGCAATGACCGTGAAGCTCATGTACAGCAGCGCGCAGGCGAAACTCTTGCGCGGTTCGTTCCACATCCGGCGGGCGACCAGGTAGCACAGCAGCACGCTCAAACCGGTGCTCAGTGCCGAAGCGAAGCGCACTCCGAAAAGGTTTTGGCCAAACAGCGCCTGACCGATGGCAATCATCCAGTAGCCGGCCGCGGGTTTTTCGAAATAGCGCACGTCCATGAAATGCGGCGACACCCAGTTGCCGCTCAGGAGCATGCCCTGGCTGATCTGGGCGTAGCGGGTTTCGTCAGGAATCCATAAGCCATGACTGCCCAGTGGCAGCAGGTATGCCAGCGCTACCATGACCAGCAATAACGGCAAAGCCCAGCGTTTGCTCATGCGCCTTGCACTCCCAGCCAGCCTTCGCGACCTTCGAGCGCACCGCGTACCACGCGGCCGATCGGCAAACTGGCGGGGGCCTGGGGCAACAAGTCGCCCAAGGGTTGAAAACGGATGTCTCGCTGATGTGCATCGCTCAGCAGTTGACGGAAATCGTTGGCCATCAGAATCCCTTCTACCTCGGCATGGATCGTATAGACATTGAGTTTTTCCGGCGTGAACCGGTCCAGGATGAACCTGTTGAAATCCTTGGCGGCGACGGTCGGCCCGACCACTTCGTCGAAGGTCGGCAGGTCCACCGGGATTTGTGGTGCACCCAGGTGACCATCGGCCAATCGCGGCTGGAACAGGCTCAGGCCGCGACAATCGCTGTTATAGCGAAAGCCGAAGCTCTGCTTGGCTTCGATCACACGCTCGTCGGCACGCCAGCCGGCGGACGCCGAGCAGGTGATCTTTTCCCCGAGAATGTCGCCGAGGGTGTCCACCCCACGGCGTATCTGTTCGACCAGTTGTGCGTCGTTCCAGCGCCCGGCGTTGGCTTGCCAGCCGTGGTGATCCCAGGCGTGCAGGCCAACCTCATGCCCGGCATCCCGGGCCTGACGCATCAAGTGCCCCAGGTCGCGGCCGATCGGTTTTCCAGGCCATGCGGTGCCGGCCAGCAGAATGTCCCAGCCATACAGGCCGGCTGCGTTGGAACGGAGCATTTTCCAGAGAAACTGTGGACGGATGAGGCGCCACAAGTGGCGCCCCATGTTGTCCGGCCCGACACTGAAGAAGAACGTCGCCTTGATCTGTGCTTCATCAAGGATTTCCAGCAACCGGGGCACTCCCTCTCGGGTGCCCCGGTAGGTGTCGACATCGATCCGCAGTCCCGCCTGCATCAACGCTTGTCCGCGATTTCGAGCATGGCTTCACGCAAGAAGAAGTCCAGGGTGTTGCCAATGGTTTCACTCATCTCCACGGTTGGCGTCCAGTCCAGCAGGCGCTTGGCATTGGCGATGCTCGGCTTGCGGTGCGACACGTCCTGATAACCGGTGCCGTAGAACGCTTTGCTCTCGATGTCGCGGAAACCGGCGAACGGAGGGAAGTTGGCGCGCAGTGGGTGAGCTTCGAACTGACGCAGCAGTTCTTCGCCCAACTGACGGATGCTGGCCTCGTTTTCCGGGTTGCCAATGTTGATGATCTGGCCATTGCAGACATCGTTGTCGTTATCGATGATCCGTGCCAGGGCTTCCACACCGTCGGCGATGTCGGTGAAGCAGCGTTTTTGCTCGCCACCGTCGAACAGGCGAATCGGCGTACCTTCCACCAGGTTCAGGATCAGCTGGGTAATTGCGCGGGAGCTGCCGATACGGGCCGAATCCAGACGGTCCAGGCGTGGCCCCATCCAGTTGAACGGACGGAACAGGGTGAAATTCAGACCCTTCTGGCCATAAGCCCAGATCACGCGGTCCAGCAGTTGCTTGGAGACCGAGTAGATCCAGCGCTGTTTGTTGATCGGACCGACCACCAGATTGGAGTTGTCTTCGTCGAAGTTGTTGTCCTGGCACATGCCATAGACTTCCGAGGTCGACGGGAAGATCACGCGCTTGTTGTACTTGACGCAGTAGCGAACCAGTTTCAGGTTTTCTTCGAAGTCCAGTTCGAACACGCGCAGCGGGTTACGGGTGTATTCGATTGGCGTGGCGATGGCCACCAGCGGCAGCACCACGTCGCACTTCTTGATGTGGTACTCGATCCACTCGGAGTGGATGCTGATGTCGCCTTCGACGAAGTGGAAGTTCGGGTGGCTGCGCAGACGTTCGATGGCGTCCGAACCGATGTCCAGGCCGTAGACCTCGTAGCGGTCGTCACGCAACAGGCGCTCGGACAAGTGGTTGCCGATGAAGCCGTTGACGCCGAGGATCAGCACGCGGGTGCGACGTGGGGCACGGCCGGATTCGGCGCCGCGCAGCACGGAACCGTCCACCAGGCCCAGTTCGTTGGCCAGTTGCGGACCGCTCAGGTACAGACCGTTGTCGTTGCGCTGGCCGGCGTTGATGATCAGCGAGTCTTGACCGCAGGCGATGCGCAGCGGGTCGACGCTGATGACGCGGCCCGGTGCCAGGCCCTCGTTGCCCTTGGCGACTTCGGCGCTCCAGACAATCAGCTTGTGCTCGCCTACCGCGCAGAAGGCGCCCGGGTATGGCTGGGTCACGGCGCGGACGAGGTTGAACAGTTCTTCGGCCGGCTTGGCCCAGACCAGTTTGCCGTCAGCCGGAGTGCGACGGCCGAACACCGTGGCTTTGGATTCGTCTTGCGGTGTTTCGCTGACTTTGCCTTGCAGCAGCACCGGCAAGGTGTCGCGCAGCAGGTCAGAGGCGGCGGTGCGCAATTTGCCGTGCAGGCTCAGCGCGGTGTCGCTGCGCTCGATCGCGACCTTTTGCTGGGCGACGATGGCGCCCGCATCGGCACGCTTGACCATGCGGTGCAGGGTCACGCCGGTTTCCGTTTCGCCGTTGACCAGCACCCAGTTGGCCGGTGCGCGGCCGCGGTAGCGTGGCAGCAGGGAACCGTGCAGGTTGAACGCGCCTTTGCGCGCCGTGGCCAGCAGTGGTTCGCTCAGCAGGTTGCGGTAGTAGAAGGAGAAAATGTAGTCGGGATCGAGCTTGGCGATACGCTCGATCCACAACGGATGGTTGGCGTCTTCCGGTGCATGCACGGCAATGCCGTGACGAGCGCACAGTTGCGCGACGGAACCGTAGAACGCATTCTCCTTCGGATCGTCGGCGTGGGTGAACACCGCAGCGATCTCAAAACCGGAGGAGAGCAGGGATTCGATGCCGGCGCAGCCAATATCGTGATAGGCGAAGACAACAGCTTTTGCACTCATGAAGGAACCTGATCTGAAGAAGTGGAAGTAAGGCCGTCGACGGTAACAACGGAAGAGGAGGATTCGGGCTGGCTACGCAGCACCTTTTCAATGAAGAAGCGCGGACGTGCGCGCACGTCGCTGTACATGCGGCCCAGGTATTCACCCAGCAGGCCCATGCCGATGAATTGACCACCGGTGAAGACGAACAGCACGGCGAACAGTACGAAGGTACCGCCACCGGCCCAGCCGGCGCCGAACACCAGGCGCAGCAGGATCAGTGCAATAGCGAACAGCGCGCCCAGGGCCGCCATGCCGACGCCGACGATGCTCAGCAGTCGCAGCGGCGTGGTGGTCATGCAGGTGACGAGGTCGAACATCAGGTTGATCAGGCGCATGGGGCTGTACTTGGAATCGCCGTGTTCACGCTCGGCGTGGGTCACGGGGATTTCCGTAGTATGGCGGGCAAAGCTGTTGGCCAGGATCGGAATGAAGGTGCTGCGTTCACGGCAGGCGAGCATGGCATCGACAATGGTGCGTCGGTAGGCGCGGAGCATGCAGCCGTAGTCGCTCATGGCTACGCCGGTGGAGCGCTGCACGGCCAGGTTGATCAGTTTCGATGGCCAGCGGCGCAGGGCCGAGTCCTGGCGGTTGTTGCGTACAGTCGCGACGACGTCATAGCCAAGTTCGGCCTGGGCCACCAGCCGCGGGATTTCTTCGGGCGGGTTTTGCAGGTCGGCATCGAGGGTGATGACGACATCGCCCTTGCACTGTTCGAAACCGGCCATGATCGCCGCGTGCTGGCCGTAGTTGCGGTTGAGGATCACCGCCACCACCGGGCTGCCTTCGCGGGAGGCGGCGTCTTCCAGGATCTGTGCGGAGTCGTCGCGGCTGCCGTCGTCGACCAGCACGATTTCATAGGCCTGGTGCAACTGCTGGCAAGCCGCTTCGGTGCGCCGGAGCAATTCAGGCAGGCTTTCCTGTTCGTTGTAGACCGGAATGACGATCGAAACGAAGTTGATTGGGTAAGGTCTCAAAGGCTTCTGTCCATACAGTTTTCGATGGCACCAACGACGCGCTCGACATCATCGGTGGTCATGTCGGGGAACAACGGGATCGAACACAGCCGCGCCGAATTCCATTCGGTGTTGGGCAGGTACAGGTTAGGGTAACGCTGGCGGTAGTAGGTGTGCAGGTGTGTGGCGATGAAGTGAATGCCGGTACCGACATTCTGTTCCTGGAGAGCTTTCATGAACGCTTCGCGATCCAGCCCGCACCGCTCGGCGTCGATACGCAGGATGAACAGATGCCAGGCGTGTTTTTGCGAATAGGTGGGGACGGCCAGCGGTTGCACCGGCAAGCCCTCCAGGCGCTGCAAGTAGGTCTGGGCCAGTTGAGTGCGCCTGGCGTTGATCTCGTCCAGGCGTTCCAGCTGCACCAGTGCGATGGCCGCGTTGATGTCAGCCAGGTTGTACTTGAAGCCGGGTTCGACCACTTGGGCCTGGGGCTTGCGGCCGTGGGTCAGGCGGTCGTAGGCATCAACCCCCAGCCCGTGAAACTTGAGCATGCGTACCCGCGAGGCCAGGGCTTCATCGTCGCTGACGAACATGGCGCCTTCGGCGCAGGTCATGTTCTTGATCGCGTGGAACGAGAAGATCGCCGTGCCTTTGGAGCCGACGTGGCGACCTTTATAGAAAGTGCCTGCCGCGTGGGCGGCGTCTTCGATCACGGCAATGCCGTGTTTGTCGGCCAGAGCGTAGAGCGGATCGAGGTCGAATGCCGCGCCGGCGTAATGCACCGGGATAATGGCTTTGGTGCGCGAAGTGATCGCCGCTTCGATAGCGGCCACGTCGGTCATCAGCGTGTCGCGGTCGATGTCGACGAACACCGGCGTGGCACCCAGCAGGGTGATCATGTTGGCGGTGGAAACCCAGGTCTGCGAGGGCGTAATGACTTCATCGCCGGGACCGACACCCAATGCCAGCAGGGTGATATGCATCCCGCCGGTGGCCGAGGAAAGTGCCACGGCATGCCGGCAACCGACGTAGTTGGCGAAGTGTTCTTCCAGTGCCTGGTTCTTCGGTCCGGTAGTGATCCACCCGGAGCGCAATACTTGCTCTACGGCCGCGATTTCTTCGTCGCCGATGCTGGGACGGGAGAAAGGGAGAAACGCCTGACTCATGGGCACCTCGGGGGCTGAAAACGTAAATAGCCTTTGAGGCTAAAAGGGATCCAAAAATCAGCATAGACGCTAAATCAGAACCTGCATCAAATCAACTAGTTATGGGCTGGAGGTAAAAAATTGCATCAGTTGACTTTTTTCGCCATCGCCGGCAGGTTGGACGTCCATCTGGGCTGCGCCGATTCTATAGAAGGTTATGCCCGATTTTGTGAAAGGAACATGAAAAAACGGTTGGGGAATCGTTTATCTGAAATCTATTAAGCCGCTGTTCAGACTTCCCGCATGTATGGCGGTTCTTGGGAAAAGTCCTACAGCTGTAATGTCTTTTACATCATCGTTATTTCACTTCTTAGTTGCTTCATTGAACTGTTTTAATTCAAGGCCGTTTCGTTTGATTGACTTACCTGTAACTGATTCACGCACGCCCCTCACCAATCCGCTGACCCTGTATCTGGCGCGACTGGCGCCGTCCAGCCAACTGACCATGCGTTATGTGCTGCAGGATGCCGCCGACCGCCTGGGCTTCGAAGATCACGATATCGAGGAAATACCCTGGCACAACCTGCAGCCCGAAGATGTGATCGCACTTGTGGCTACATTGCGTTCAGACGGCTATGCGCCGAACACATCTTCGCTGTATGTCAACGCGGTGCGCGGGGTAATGAACGAAGCATGGCGCATGAGCCTGATCTCTCAGGAGCATCTGTTGAAGATGCGTTCGGTGAAGGGCATGGCCGGTACACGGCTGTCCCAGGGGCGCAATCTCAGACGCACGCTGATTCAGGAACTGATGGCGGTCTGCGCCGCCGATCCGCGGCCGCAAGGCCTGCGGGATGCAGCGATCATCGGGATTCTGTACGGTTCGGGAATGCGCAAATCCGAATCGGTGAACCTGGAACTGGACCAGGTCGATTTCACGGAGCGCAGTCTGCGGGTGACTGCCAAGGGCAACAAGCAATTGATCAAGTACGCCCCGGCCTGGGCCTTCGCCAAGCTTGAAGCCTGGCTCGAGCTGCGCCGTTCGTTGCTCAAGGACGGTGAGGCGGACGACCCGTTTCTGTTCAACCGCATCCGCCGTGGCAGCCACATCACCCGTGAGCGCATCACCAAACATGCGATTTACTACATCGCCCGGCAGCGGGGGGCGCAGGTCGGGGTGAAAATCATGCCCCACGACTTCCGGCGTTCATTCATCACCCGGGTAATCGAAGAGCATGACTTGTCGATTGCACAGAAACTGGCACACCACAGCAACATCCAGACCACGGCCAACTACGATGTGCGCGACGACAATGAGCGACGTCGGGCAGTGGATCGATTCGATTTGTAAGCGATTAAATCTCGCTCAGTACATGGGCGTGGCCAATGGTCGAGACCTGAACCGCGCTGCCGGCCGGTGGCGCATACATGCCTGAGCTGCGCACCAGCAGTGATCGGCCCGTTTGCTGGTTGCAGGTCAATGGCTGGAGTTCCACCGTCAGCGTGCAAGTATTGCCGCTGAAATCCCGATCAGTGACCACGGCCCGGCAACCGCTGTCTTGCGGGTCGCTGGGGAGGATGCTGGCCAGTTGCAGCTGTTCGGGGCGCAGCATGATCTGCGCCAACTTGTTATTGCGGTGGTTGTTGACCGGGATCCGCCCCAGGTCGCAATGGGCCCAACCCGCCTCGATGCGAGCGGGCATGACCACGGCATCCCCCAGAAACAACGCGGTCTGTTCGTCTTCGGGATAGCGGTAAAGGTCCAGCGGGTGCCCTGACTGGACCAATCGGCCATGGCGCATCACTGCCAACTGGTCGGCGAACGACAGGGCTTCACTCTGGTCATGGGTGACCAGAATGGTGGTGACGCCCGCGTCTTCCAGCAATCGCGCAACCATCTTGCGCATCGCCGCGCGCAATCCGGTATCGAGCGCCGAGAACGGCTCGTCCAGCAGCATCAGCCGTGGCTGTTGCGCCAACGCCCGGGCCAGGGCCACTCGCTGTTGCTGACCACCGGACAATTCATGGGGCCAGCGCTCGGCCATCTTCGCGTCCAGCGCCACGCTGTCCATCAGTTCGGCGATTCGCTGTTGTTTTTCCGTGCCCTTGGTCGCCAGGCCAAAGCCGATGTTCGCGGCCACGGTCATGTGTGGAAAGAGTGCGCCGTCCTGCGGCACATAGCCGATCAGACGTTGATGGGCCGGCACTTCGTGGGTGCCGTCGACCAGGGTCTGGCCATTGAGCGAAAGACGCCCGGCGTCGGGGAATTCGAAGCCGGCAATCATCCGCAGCAACGTGGTTTTACCGGAGCCGGAAGGACCGACGATCACCGTGCGACTGCCGCTGGGCACCGACAGGCTGACGTTGTCCAGGGCGCGATGGGCGCCATAGGACTTGTAGAGGGCATTCAATTCAAGAGTGTTCATCGGCCAGCCGTTTTTTTCGATTGGTGATAAAGAAGTCCGGTCAACGGAAGCGACAGCACAACCATTAATAAGGCGTAAGGTGCAGCGGCCGCGTAATCGATTTCGCTGGTCATGGCCCAGAATCCGGTCGCCAGGGTGCGCGTGCCATTTGGGGCCAGCAGCAGGGTGGCGGTCAGTTCATTGGTGATCGCCAGGAACACCAGCGCCGCGCCGGCGGCAGCCCCCGGCGCGGCCAGGCGCAAGGTGATCAGCCACAGTGCCCGGGCCGGCGAGCGGCCCAGGCTGCGGGCAATGTTTTCCAGTTCCACCGGGGCCTGGGCTATGCCTGCGCGCAGGCTCACCAGGGCGCGGGGCAAGAACATCAACAGGTACGCCAGCAGCACGGTGAAGGTGGTTTGGTAAATCGGCCGGGCAAAATGAATCGTGACGGTCACCAGCGCCAGTGCCACGATAATTCCAGGCAAGGAGCTGGTGATGTAGTTGCAGCTTTCCAGCACCCGCTGCAGTCGGCCGGGGTAGCGGATCGACAGCCAGGCGATCGGGATCGCCGCGCAGGTGGTCAGCGCCGCGCCGGCGATACCGAGCAACAGGGTTTGCTCCAGCGCGGGCAACAATTCGGCCATGTCCCAGACTTCCACGCCCCCGGCGATCAGCCATTTACCCAAGGTGATCAAGGGCACGCCCAGGGCCAGGGCGCAGGTCACGATTTGCAGGGTCAGTGAGAGCAGGGTGGATACCGGTTTCAGGCACACGACCCGTTGCTCCCGGGCGCTTCCCGAGCCGACGCGAGCGTAACGCGCCGAACCCCGGGCGGCGGATTCGGCCGTCAACATCGCCAGGCAACACAACGCCAGCACGCTGGCCAGCATGTGCGCAGCCGCGCCGTTGAAGGTCGACTTGAACTGGTCGAAGATCGCGGTGGTAAAGGTGTCGAAGCGGATCATCGCGTACAGGCCGTATTCGGCCAGCAGGTGCAGGCCGACCAGCAAGGCGCCACCGCAGATCGCCAGACGCAATTGCGGCAGTACCACGCGGAAAAACACTTTCCAGGGTTTTAGCCCCATGGATTCGGCGACGTCTTCAATGGCCGGGTCGAGCCGGCGCAAGGTGGCTGCCACCGGCAAATACAGGAACGGGAAGTAGGCGATGACCGAGACCAGGACACCGGCAAACAAGCCGTGAATAGGCGGCACCAGGCTGACCCAGGCGTAGCTGTGAACGAACGCGGGCACCGCCAGCGGTGCGGTGGCCAACAACGACCACCAGCGCCGTCCGGGCAAATTTGTACGTTCTGTGAGCCACGCCAGTGTCACCCCCAGCGCAACGCACAATGGAATCGTCAGCAGTACCAGCAATACGGTATTGATCAGCAGCTCGCCAACCCGGGGGCGGAACACCAGGGTCACGACGGTTGACCAGCCTGTCTGCAGGGACACGCCAATAACGTAAGCGATCGGTAGCAGTGCCAGTAATGAAACCAGCACCGATAAACCGATCACCCATACACCGCCACGTCCCGCAAAGACTCCGCGGGATCGTCGGCGCAAATGTGCGGGTGTCGCCTCAACGACCCCCGCAGGCAGGGTTTCAGGTATCAATTAGAGCAGTCCGGCCTGTGTCATCAGCTCCACGGCTTTTTTGCTGTCGAGTTTTGAAGCATCGACAGTCGGCGCATCGAGTTGCTGCAGGGGCACCAATTTAGGGTTGGATTCAGCGTTCTTGCCCACGGCGTACTCAAACGACTTGCCGTTCTTCAGGACAGCCTGGCCATCCTTGCCGGTAATGTATTTGAGAAACGCCTGGGCTTGTTCTTTGTGTTGGCTGGAAGCGAGGACGCCGCCGCCGGAGATGCTAACAAAAGCGCCCGGATCTTTGTGCTTGAAATAGTGCAGGGCGGTGTTTTTGCTGTTTTCGCCGGTCTTGGACTGATCCACCAGGCTGTAATAGTGGTAGATCACGCCGCTGTCGATCTGCCCGGCATTCACTGCTTTGAGTACCGAGCTGTTGCCACGGTAGTTGGCGTAGTTGGTTTTCATGGCCTTGAGCCACTCAAGTGTGGCGGCCTCACCCTTTTGTTCCAGGATGGCAGCGACGATGGCCTGGAAGTCAGCACCGCCTGGCGATGCAGCCCAGCGTCCTTTCCAGCTCGGATCGGCCAGGTCCATGATCGATTTCGGCAGATTGGCTTCCGAAAGTTTGCCTGGGTTGTACACAAACACCGTGGAGCGCGCGGCAATCCCGACCCATTTGCCGTGGGCCGGGCGGTAGGCGGAGTCAACCTGTTCCAGCGTGGCTTTATCGACAGGCGCAAACAGCCCGGCGTTGTCGACCAGCACCATGGCCGGGGAGTTTTCGGTCAGGAATACATCCGCCGGAGAAGCCGCGCCTTCCTGCACGATCTGATTGCCCATCTCGGTGTCATCGCCGTTGCGCAGGGTGACGGGAATACCGGTTTCTTGAGTGAAGCCCTCGACCCAGGCCTTGGTCAGGCCTTCGTGTTGCGCGTTGTACACCACGATGCCGACGGAGTCGGCTGCATAGACCTGGCCAGCGCTCAGCAAAGCGGTGGCCAGCAGGGCCTTTTTCAAGAACGAGGGGATGTTGGGAATCATTCTGCGGGCTGCTCCTGGTGCATTTTTTGAAAGTCATACGCATTGAAACGCTTGTAAATCAATGCGAATCATTTGCATGTTTTGAATTGCAGGGAATGTAGAGATCCAAATGAGAAAATAACGTAAAAAAAACCGTAAATACATGTAATTTTCATTCAGATTAGCAGGGCTGTGCCCGCTGTGGTTCGACTCGCCGATCAAACGAGGCGAAAACGAAAAAAACCGAGAGGCCGCTTTGGCCACCCGGTTTTTTTGCGTCTTGCCTGTCAGGGCTGGATTTGCGGGAAGATCAGGACCTGCAGGTTGCCGCGCTGATAGCGCTTGCCGTCGATGGGCAAGGCTTCGACTTCCTGGACTTCATCGACGCTGTTGACTCTCATTACCACCCCGACCGAGCCCTTTTTACGCGCCTCGGTCATCCAGTGTCCGACCTCCTGCAGGGTCACTTTGCGCGAGGCGGCGGCGGGATCCGAGAGGCCGTATTTCATTTCACCAACGACGTTGTAGAGCGCTACTTCCGGTCGCCTGGTCAGCCACGACAAGGCCGATGCCGCACCCAGGTCGTTGCTCAGCAGCGAGGTGGTCTGGTTCAAGCTGTCCAGGTGTTCGGCGATAAACCGGTCGGGCATCTTGCTGTCGACGATCTGGCCCGGCATGGCGGCGGGCAGCAGCGCCACCAGCAGCCAGATGCCGAGGGCCGGCATCGCCCATAACGTCAATGGCCGCAGGATTTGCAGGGCGTTGGCGATGATCCAGCCCAGCAGCACGATGAACGCCAGGGACAGGCTGAACATCTCGGTGTTCTCGAAAATCTCCTTGCTCAATTGCAGGTACAGCAAAGCAATCAAGGCCGTCGTGGCAATGACGACGTTGAGCCAACCGTTGAAGCGAATCGTCCGTTCCCGTGCCTGTTCCAGCAGACCGGTCAGCGCATGGCCCATCAGCAGCGCCAGCGGCAACAGGCACGGCATGATGTAGGTCGGCAGCTTGCCGCTGCTTATGCTGAAAATCGCCAATGGCAACAACAACCAGAGCAGGAGAAAACCGCTGACGGGCTGGCGCTTGTTGTTCCAGGCCTGGATGAACGTTGTCGGCAACAACACAGCCCAGGGCAGGGCGGAAACGACCAGCATCGGCAGGTAGAACCACCACGGGCGTGCGTGTTGCGCGTTGTCGGCGGCGAAGCGGCGTACGTGCTCGTTCCAGAAGAAGAAATTCCAGAAGTCCGGTTCCTTATGATGAATGGCCAATGCCCAGGGCAAGCAGACTGCCGCGGCGACCCCAACAGCCAGTGGCCCGTAACGCAACAGTTCGCCCATGCGACGCTGCCAGAGCATGTAGGGCAGGGCGATCACCGCCGGCAGCAGCCAGGCCAGAAAGCCCTTGGTCATGAAGCCCATGCCGCAGGCGATGCCCAGCACCGCCCAGAATCCCAGGCGGGCGCGAGTGCTGCGACTGTCGATGGCAAACCACAGGGAAACCAGGCTCAGGTTGACCCAGAGGGTGAACTGCGGATCGAGGTTGGCGTACCCGGCCTGACCGGCAATCAGCCCGAAGCTCATGTAGAGCAGCGCGCAGGCGAAGCTTTTGCGCGGATCGCCCCAGAACTGGCGGGCAATCATATAGGTCAGCCACACGCTCAACCCGGTACTCAGCGCTGAGGCGATGCGCACCCCGAACAGATTGTCACCAAACACCGCCTGGCCGATGGCAATCATCCAGTACCCGGCAATCGGCTTCTCGAAATAACGCAGGCCCATGAAATGCGGCGAGACCCAGTTCCCGCCCTGCAGCATTTCCTGGCTGATCTGGGCATAACGGGTTTCGTCGGGAATCCACAGGCCGTGACTCATCAGTGGCAGCAAGTAGAACGCGATGAACGCCAGTAACAACGCGAATGGCATCCAGCGCTCGCTGGTCGGCGTGGATGGGGCGTGCAGGCGGGAAGAATGGCCAGCAAGATCTGGCAGTGGCTGATTTGACGTCATGTCTCGACCTTGGCGCTCAGATGGCAGGTTGAAGAGTGATGTGCAACTAGTGAGAGAGAAAACCGGAATGATATTGAACAGCGAGAAGTTCAATCAAACTTCTCGCTGTTCTGTTCAGGTTCCATTCAGTCCGGTTTGAAACAACTTAGTGCCAAAGTTATCGATCCGTAATGATTTCAGTTCTTTTCTTGTAACAGAGTGTTCCAGTCTTCGGCATTCACAATGCCGAGCACTTTCAGTTGCCCATCACCATCGATGTGGACAAACAGCGCGCTGGCGTACTCGGCGTCCTTCGCCGAATGCTTGAAGCCGGTCTGCTTTTCAAAATCAGCGATGCAGCCGCTGTGGGTCATCAGCACCAGGTTGCGGTGCGCCACCTTGTGCGCCACGACATCGTTACGCAGGGTCGTGCCGCAGGTCGCCAGCCACTCCTGGGTCCGTGGGTCGCTGTTGAACATGTAATGCGCGGTCTGCACGGTGCGCGTCACCGGGCTGGTGAGGATGTCGGTCTGCGTCAAACCCAGGCGTGCCAGGCCTTGCCCGACACCGGCGGCCGCCTCACTGCCGACACGGGTAATGCCGTCGGCCGGGCCCAGGCAGGGATTGCTGGAACGGTCGCACCGCTCGGCATGACGAACCAGCACCGCAATCTCGCCGGCACTCCATTGTTGCAGCAATTGGGCCCGGGCTTGCGCGCCCTCATGGGCCAGGTTGGCCGGTGATTTCGGCCACAGGACAAAACCGGTGGCAAGCACGGCGAGGGTCAGTGCGACAATGGCCACGACCGGTTTAGACAGGCGCGAAGACGGTTTATGCGAGACGGAGTTGACCAAGTTTGTCCACCCATTGGAGCGCCAGGGAAGTGCTGTTAAACAAAACCTGGAACAGCGCGAAAAATGACCGCCGAGACCAAGCTCAGCGAATTAACTGCAGCCCACGTTAAATCTGCGCAGGTGTCGGAGCGGTGAAAGGAATGTGAAAAAATTGCAAGGTGGACGGGTAATTTGTCGGTTACCGGGAATTGTTATCTTTTGCTCTTGCGGGGAATGCCAACGGGAAACGGAAGGGGCATAGGGGATGGGATTAACGACGAACTTGCCGCCGTTAATCCGCAGAGAGGAAACCCGTTCAGGGCGAAGGGCAACTTGCCTGTGGTCTGGCGGCAGCCTGGCTGATCAGCGCGGCCAGGCGTTTGACGTTGTTTTGCTGGGCAAGCACCAGGTCATCGATGCTCGCACCCGATGGCGTTTGCAAGGTGCTGCGGCAAATCACCCGTGCCGTGTCGCCTTCGTCGGCACTGCGCAGACGCCATTTCACATCCATCAACGCGTATTGACCGGGGACCGAGTCAAAACGCTGCACATCGACCCGCACCGAATATTTGCCTTGTGCAGGACTGTTGCTCAATTGATCGGCCAGCGCACTGCGCAATTCGTCCACGAGAGTCGCGCCCCACCATTGGGTTTCCAGGATCGCCAGGCCACTGTTGCCCTCGCGAATGACGATCTGCGCACGATCGACCTGGGGCGGCACGCTGATCGTCTCGATCTGAATCGCCCCGACGCTGGCCCTCGAGTGATCGCCCACCTGGGCCGGGGTCAGGGTGTGGAAGTGAATCGGGTCACTGCGGCAAGCGGCGAGCAGCAACAACGCGGTGGCCAGTGTGAACTTCAGCGGAAAAGCCATGGGTGATGCTCCTGTGTTCAATTGCGCGGTGGCCCTTGCAGATCCATGGGGGCGGCATTGTTCGGACGGCCGCGAAGCAGCGATTCCGGATGCCGTCCCAGGTAATCCGAAAGATCACGCAAGGATCTCGACGTGCGTCCCAGTTCATCCAGCGTCTGCCCCAGTTTTTCCCGTTGCGGCGAGTCCTCGGCCAAGGTCGAACTGGCGGATTGCAAGGTCGAATTGGCCGTTTCCAGCGTCTTGCTGACGTCCGCCAAGGTGGTCTGCACGCCAGGCAAGATCTTGCCGTTGAATTGCATCATGCCTTTGCGCAGTTCGACGAGATTGCCATCGAGATTGCCGGCGATTCGCTCGATCGGCAGTTTATTGATCTTGTCGACCATGGATTCGAGTTTTTCCTGCAATTGCTCGAGGCTGCCGGGCAGGGTCGGAATCATGACCGGGCGTGCATTTGCATCGAAGGCGACTTTGTCGGCCTTGGGGTAGAAGTCCAGGGAGATGTACAACTGACCGGTCAGGAAATTGCCGGTGCGAGCCTGGGCACGCAGGCCGTTTTCGATAAAGGTGCCGATCAGACGTACACTCCCTGCTTCGTCATTGGGATCATGATTGAGCGCCTTGAGCATTTTGAGGTGGGCCTGGCCCAGGCGTTGCGGGTAAATCACGATGCCGACGTTGACCGGAAAGGAACGTTTTTTCTCGTCGAAATCCAGATTGACCGCCACCACCTTGCCGATTTCCACACCGAGGAATTCCACCGGAGCATCGACCTTGAGCCCGCGCATTGCCTGGTCGAAACGCATGGCCAGATACTGCGGCTTGCCGTTTGGCGGGGCGAGGGCGGTTTGCTGGTCTTCGAACAGTTCGTAGGCGTACTCGGCAGCGGCAGGTTTATCGTCAGGGCTGTAGTCGGGCGCGCGGAAGGCAATACCGCCCACCAGCAAGGAAGACAACGATTCGGTCTTGACCGCAAAACCGTTGGCGCCGACGCTCACGTCAATGCCGCTGGCGTTCCAGAAACGGGTGTTTTCGGTGACGTACTTGTCATTGGGTGCATGGATGAACAGCTCGATGTTCACGCCTTTGCCATCCGGGTCCAGCGCGTAGGCCACCACCTGACCCACCGGGATCTTGCGGTAGTAGACCGGAGAGCCGATATCCAGCGACCCCAGATCCTGTGTGAACAGGGTGAAACGCTTGCCCGGCTCGCCGTAGGTGATGGGCGGCGGACTCTCCAGCCCCATGAAGTTTTTTGCCCGGCCGTTGGCCTGGCCGATATCGGCACCGATGTAATCGCCCGACAGCAGCGTATCGATGCCGGACACACCGCCAGCGCCAATGCGCGGCCGCACGACCCAGAACTGCGAGTCTTCACGGGTAAAGCTTTCAGCCTGCTTTTCCAGTTTGACGGTGGCGTTGACGTTCTTCTGGTCAGCGCTCAGTTCCACATCGGAGACATGACCAATCACGACATTGCGGTATTTGACCTCGGTTTTATTCGCGGTCAGGCCGTCCCCGGTCTTGAACGTGACAACGATGGTCGGGCCTTGCTGCAGAATGCTGTGAACCACCAGCGAAATACCCACCAGCACCGCGACGATCGGTACGATCCAGACCAGCGAAACGCTGAAACGGCGGGTCTTGATCGGCGCCGGCCCGGGGGCTTGTGGCCCGTCAGTGGCTTGTGACTTCATCCGTGACCTCCTCATCGTGTGGGTTTTCCCGTTCTTTATCCCAGATCATGCGTGGATCGAAACTCATGGCCGACAGCATGGTGAACACCACCACCAGACCAAAAAACAGAATGCCCGGGCGCGGTTCGATGTCAGCCAGGGCCTGGAATTTCACCAGCGAGGCCACCAGGGCGACCACGATCACATCGAGCATCGACCAGTAACCGATGACCTCGACGAAGCGGTACAGCGTCGACCGCTCTTTACGTGCCCACTCGCTGTCGCGTTGCACGGTGACCAGCAGCAGCGTGATGGCGACGAACTTGATGCCAGGCACCGCGATACTGGCAATGAAAATGATCAGGGCGATGTCCCAGGCACCGGCTTCCCAGAACTCCAGCACGCCGCTCATGATCGTGCTGTCGGCGCCATGGCCGACCATTTTGGTGTTCATCACTGGCAACAGGTTGGCCGGGATGTAAAACACCAGGGACGCGATCATGTAGGCCCAGGTGCGGGTCAGTGAGTTGGTTTTGCGCCGGTGCAGCGGTGCACCGCAACGCTCGCATTCGTGGGGCTCGAAGGTCATGTCGCAGGCGAGCCCGCAGGTGTGACACAGGCACAGGTTGAGCTCGTCGGCGTAAGGAGGCGTGCTCATACAATGTCCCATAGTTCGCGGATGTCGCGCCCGGCGATGCGGATCATCATCAGGCTCAGCGCAGCCAGGGCAAACAACCCGATACCGGGCAGCACATCGAGCAGACCGGCGAGCTTGATCACCGCGACCATGGCGCCCAGCAGGCAGACTTCGAGCATGCTCCAGGGCCTCAGGGTTTCCAGCCAGCGCATGCAGAAATTGAATCCGGGCGAGCGTTGCCGGGCGAGGGCGAAGCCCAGCACCCAGATCAGCAGCAACAACTGGAAAATCGGCGCGATGATCATGGCGATTGCCGCCACCATGGCGATGAACGTGATAGGCCCCAGACTCAGGGCCAGCACCGAGTCCCAGAGCGTTGCGCTGTTCTTCACGCCCTTGAGGTTGATGCTCATCACCGGATAGAAGTTGGCGAATATCCAGAGCATCAACGCGGTGAAGGTCAACGCAAGACGCTGTTCCACCGTGAGACCGTTATAGCGCTGGAGCACGCCGCCACAGCGCGTACACAGGGTTTTTTGATGTTTGGCGAGCGTGACTTTCTGGTAAACGCTGTCGCAGTGCTCGCAGATGATCAGTTGATCAGTAGATGCCATGGGGCAAGCTCGACAGAAGGCAGGAAGTTCAGAGCACCCCCTCAATATAGAAGTGACTTGCGATTGAGCAAATCGAAAGTCGAAACCTTAACACTATCCGCCGCCCGGGGATGACTCGACCCAAGGTATTTCATGGGGGAAACGAGTGACGAACGACTTTGAATTTTTCTGCCTGCAATGCGCGTTTTGAAAATAACCGAACTAGGCTGATTCGGGTGCCTTGAGTAGCAACAGGCTTTTCATTTTTTTGGCAGTTGAGCGCTTGGAACTAATCAGAGGGCATGGTTTGGGGGTAACTCACCAGGGTCCGGTCACGGATTACTTGAAAACAGGTAGCCGGCCACAAGGATCCGTCCCGATAAAGGAAGGTCGCCATGAAAAGACTCTCGCATCGCTCAAGGTTCTACATTGCAGGTTCATTACTGATAGCGCTTAACGGTATGGCCCAGGCTGCACAAACAGAAAAGCCCAATATCCTGTTCATCGTGTCTGACGACACCGGTTACGGTGATCTGGGGCCCTATGGAGGCGGTGTCGGCCGCGGCATGCCGACACCCAGCATCGATGAACTGGCCGCTGAAGGCACAACCTTTTACTCGTTCTACGCGCAACCGAGCTGCACGCCAGGGCGAGCCGCCATGCAGACCGGGCGCATCCCCAATCGAAGCGGCATGACCACCGTGGCCTTCCAGGGCCAGGGCGGCGGTTTGCCAGCCGCTGAGTGGACGCTGGCCTCGGTGCTCAAGACCGGTGGTTACGAGACCTACTTCACCGGCAAGTGGCACCTGGGTGAAGCCGACTACGCGCTACCCAATGCCCAGGGCTATGACGTGATGAAATACGTCGGCCTCTATCACCTCAATGCCTACACCTACGCCGACCCGACATGGTTCCCCGACATGGACCCGGAAACCCGGGCGATGTTTACCAAAGTGACCAAAGGTGCACTCTCGGGCAAGGCCGGAGAAAAGGCCGTTGAAGAGTTCAAGATCAACGGCCAGTATGTTGATACTCCAGTTATCGATGGCAAACCCGGTGTAGTCGGAATTCCCTACTTTGACGGTTATGTTGAAAAGGCCGCGCTGGAATTCCTCGACACCGCCGCCAAATCCGACAAGCCGTTTTTCATCAACGTCAACTTCATGAAAGTGCACCAGCCGAACCTGCCGGCACCGGAGTTCGTCCACAAGTCGATTTCCAAGTCCAAGTACGCCGACTCGGTGGTCGAACTGGATACGCGCATCGGCCATATCATGGACAAGCTCAAAGCGCTGGGCCTGGATAAGAACACGCTGGTGGTTTACACCACCGACAACGGCGCCTGGCAGGACGTTTACCCGGATGCCGGTTACACGCCTTTCCGTGGCACCAAGGGTACCGTGCGCGAGGGCGGCAACCGGGTCCCTGCAATCATGACCTGGCCTGGAAAAATCAAGCCCAATGCCAAGAACCACGACATTCTCGGCGGGCTCGACTTGATGGCGACCTTCGCCTCGGTGGCCGGCATCAAATTGCCGGAGAAGGATCGCGAAGGCCAGCCAATCTATTTCGACAGCTACGACATGACCCCCGTGATAACCGGCACTGGCCCCGACCCACGTAAAGAGTGGTTCTACTTCACCGAAAACGAGTTGTCGCCGGGGGCCGCCCGTGTAGGCAACTACAAGGCCGTGTTCAACCTGCGTGGCGACAATGGTGCGCTGACCGGCGGCCTGGCCGTGGACTCCAATCTGGGCTGGAAAGGTGAGTCGAAGTACGTGGCGGTCGTACCACAAGTCTTTGACTTGCTGCAAGATCCCCAGGAGCGCTACGACATCTTCATGAGTAACATCACCGAGCGCACCTGGACCATGGTGCCGATCAGTCAGGCGATCAACAAGCTGATGCAGACCTACATCAAATACCCTCCCCGCAAGCTGCAAAGCATGGGCTACGACGGGCCGATCGAATTGTCCAAGTACCAGAAATTCCAGTCGATACGGGAAGAATTGCAGAAGGAGGGCGTCACTATCCCGATGCCAAACTAGCCCTGCTGCGGCGGTCTTGTTCAAGACTGTTGCATTCCTGTCAGCCAGTGGTGAGGGGAGCCCCCTCACCACAGCGGGTCAGATGTTTACCCGGTCAACCCAGCACTTCCCGCATCCGATACCAGAACATGCCAAGGGCCAGCAACGGTGAACGCAGGGCGCGTCCTCCGGGGAAGGTCATGTGCGGCACTGCGCTGAACACGTCGAAGCCTTTGCTGTGTCCGGCATGGATCGCTTCGCCCAACAACTTCGCGCACCAGTGAGTCACGTTCAGGCCGTGGCCGGAGTAGCCTTGGGCATAGAACACGTTCGGGTGCTGGCTCAAGCGCCCGACCTGGGGGAAGCGGTTGGCCGAGATGCCGATCTTGCCGCCCCACTGGAAGTCGATGCGCACATTGACCAGTTGCGGGAACACCTTGAGCATTTGCGGGCGCATGTAGGCGCTGATGTCCGAAGGATCACGCCCGGAATAATGGCACGCGCCGCCGAACAGCAAACGCCGGTCAGCCGAGAGCCGGTAGTAATCCAGTCCGACCTTCTGGTCGCACAGCGCGAGGTTGTGCGGGATCAGTTTTGCAGCGACCTCTTCCGACAACGGCTCGGTGGCGATGATGTAGCTGCCCGCCGGGAGCACCTTGCCGCTGAGCTTCGGTTCAAGCTCTTCCAGGTGCGCGTTGCAGGCCAGCACCAACGTGCCGGCGCGCACCGTGCCACCGGCGCAACGGACCTGCACCGTGCTGCCGTGGATCAACTCCAGCACCGGACTCTGCTCGAAGATCTGCACGCCAAGGGACTCGGCGACCTTCGCTTCACCGAGCGCCAGGTTCAGCGGATGCAAATGCCCCGAGCCCATGTCCACCAGGCCACCGGCATACACACCGGAGTTCACCACCTGCTCACGGATCTGCTCTGGCGCGACCAGTCGGGTTTCAAAGGCATAACCGGACTCGATCAGTTCTGCCTGCTCGGTCTTGAACGCGTTGAACTGGGCCGGCGTGTTGGCCAGTTCACAGAAGCCCCAGCGCAGGTCGCAATCGATGCCGTGTTCGCGGATGCGATTGGCCACGACTTGCACCGATTCGGTCCCGGCATGTTCCAGGTATTGCACGCCATCGGCGCCGATGTGCCTGGCAAAACCGCTGACGTCATGACCGATGCCGCGAATCAACTGGCCGCCGTTGCGCCCGCTGGCGCCCCAGCCTATCCGCCGGGCCTCCAGCAGGACCACCGAGAGCCCGCGCCGGGCCAGTTCGATGGCGGTGTTGATGCCGGTGAATCCCGCGCCGACCACGCAGACATCGGCCTCAAGGTCCGAGGTCAGTGCGGGACGCTGCCGCATGCCGCTGGCGGACGCAGCGTACCAGGAGAGGGTGTGTTCCTTGGTGTACTGATTCATTTGTTGGACTTCACTTTGCTCCACGAGCGGGTCATCAGGCGCATGATCGACTGCGGCGGCGTGGTGGAGATGTAGAGTTTGTCGAGGACTTCCTGGGACGGATAAACCTCGGGATTGTTGACCAGCTCCGGGTCCATGTACTGCTTGGCGGCCGGGTTCGGGTTGGCATAGCCGACCGACGCGCTGACCTTGGCAATCACTTGCGGGTCCAGCAGGTAGTTGATGAAGGCGTAGGCTTCTTTCGGATTGCTGGCGTCGGCGGGGGTGGCCAGCAAGTCGAACCACAGGTTGGCGCCTTCCTTGGGAATGGCGTAGGCGATGTTCACGCCGTTCTTGGCTTCCCTGGCGCGGTTGGCGGCCTGGAACACGTCACCCGAGTAACCGAACGCCACGCAGATGTCGCCGTTGGCCAGGTCCGATACGTACTTGGAGGAGTGGAAGTAGGTGATGTAGGGACGGATCTGCAGCAGCTTGGCTTCGGCCTTTTTGAAGTCCTCGGGGTTTTCGCTGCGCGGGTCCATGCCCATGTAGTTGAGCATCGCGGGAAACACTTCGTCCGCCGAGTCCATCATCGACACGCCACAGGCGCTCAGCTTCTTGATGTTTTCCGGCTCGAACAGCACGGCCCAGGAATCGATGTGATCGATGCCCAGCACCTGCTTGACCTTGTCGACGTTATAACCGATGCCGTTGGTGCCCCACAGGTACGGCACCGAGTGCGCGTTACCCGGATCGTTTTTCTCCAGCAGCGCCAGCAGTTTCGGGTCGAGGTTCTTGAAGTTCGGCAGCTGCTCGCGATCGAGCTTGAGGAACGCGCCGGCCTTCACCTGGCGGGCGAGAAAGTGGTTGGACGGCACCACCACGTCATACCCGGTACGACCGGCAAGCAGCTTGCCTTCCAGGGTTTCGTTGGAATCGAATACGTCGTAGATCACCTTGATCCCGGTCTTGGCCTGGAAGTCGGCGAGGGTGGTTTCGCCGATGTAGTCGGTCCAGTTGTAGACGCTGACCTGGGGTTGGGCCTGGGCAACGGCGCTGAACAGGACCGCCAGCGCGACCGGGACCACGGATTTCAAAAGACGCATATCGATACCTCTTGGAATTATTGGATGCTTCAGGTGGTTTTTTAGTGTTCTGGCGGCCGCCATCGCGAGCAGGCTCGCTCCCACATTTGAAATGCATTCCCCTGTAGGAGCGAGCCTGCTCGCGATGAGGTCGTCACGGACAACGAAGATCTCAGACGCTGAGCATCAGGAACTCACGCTCCCACGAACTGATCACCCGTTTGAAGTTCTCGTGCTCGGCGCGTTTGACCGCGACATAGCCCCGTACGAACTTGCTGCCCAGGTAGCGGCTGATGGTGTCGCATTCTTCCATCTGGGTCAGGGCGTCCTCGATGGTGATCGGCAGGCGCAGGTTGCGACGCTCATAGGCGCGGCCCTGTACCGCGGCGCTCGGTTCGATGCGCTCGACCATGCCCAGGTAACCGCACAGCAAGCTGGCGGCGATGGCCAGGTACGGGTTGGCGTCAGCGCCCGGCAGACGGTTCTCGACGCGCATGGCATCCGGGCTTGAGGTCGGCACGCGCAGGCCGACGGTGCGGTTTTCTTCGCCCCATTCGACGTTCACCGGTGCCGAGGTGTCCGGCAGGAAGCGGCGGAACGAGTTGACGTTCGGCGCGAACATCGGCAGCACTTTCGGGATGTACTTCTGCAAGCCACCGATGTGATGCAGGAACAGCTCGCTCATGTTGCCATCGGCATCGGCAAAGATCGGCTGGCCGGTGGCAATGTCCACCACACTCTGGTGAAGGTGCATGGCGCTGCCAGGTTCATCGCCGACCGGCTTGGCCATGAAGGTTGCCGCCACGTTGTGCTTGAGCGCGGCTTCACGCATGGTGCGTTTGAATACGGTGATCTGGTCGGCCAGGTCCAGTGCGTTGCCATGACGGAAGTTGATTTCCATCTGCGCCGGGCCGTCTTCATGGATCAGCGTGTCGAGGTCCAGGCCCTGCAATTCACACCAGTCATAGACGTCTTCGAACAGCGGATCGAATTCGTTGGCCGCGTCGATGGAGAACGACTGGCGACCGCTTTCGGCGCGGCCCGAACGGCCCATCGGCGCCTTGAGCGGCAAGTCCGGGTCTTCGCAGCGCTGGGTCAGGTAGAACTCCATTTCCGGCGCGACAATCGGCCGCCAGCCCTTGTCGGTGTACAACTGCAGGACTTTCTTCAGCACGTTGCGCGGCGACAGTTCGATCGGGTTGCCGAACTTGTCGAAGGTGTCGTGGATCACGATGGCGGTCGGCTCGATGGCCCATGGCACCACGTAAACGGCGTCGGCGTCCGGCTTGCAGACCATGTCGATATCGGCCGGGTCGAGCAGGTCGTAGTAGATGTCGTCGTCGACAAAGTCCCCGGTTACCGTTTGCAACAGCACACTTTCCGGCAGGCGCATGCCTCGCTCATGCAGGAACTTGTTGGTGGGTGCGATTTTGCCGCGTGCAATGCCGGTCAGATCGCTGACGACGCACTCGACTTCGGTAATCTTGTGATCTTTCAGCCAAGTGAACAGCTGATCGAAAGGGACATTCATAAAGACCTCGTTATTGGTTTTATTAACGCCAGGGGAGGCCGGTTTCATCCGCCGGACACTTCCCCTGTAGCGCGTTGACGTCTATCTTGGGCGAGCCTTGCGGTTCCATCTATCCACTTTAAGCAGCACAAAGCGCACCAAAAGAGTGCGTAAGGTCGCCCCATGACAGGTTGCAATTCCCTCCAGGTCCAAGCGTTCAACACCGCCGATGTCGCCGAGCAAATCCGCGCCACACCGGGCTGGGTCCAGCATTACCAACAGATGTCGCCGGGGCATTTCGCGGGTAGGGTGCGCTATCTGGATCTGCAGGGCGTGGAGATTTACGAAGAGTCGATGAACACCCGGGTCGAGCAGAATTTCAGCGCACCCCAGGGTTCGTTGTCGTTCTGTTTCGATCGCGGCGACAACGCGCTGTACGTGTTGAATGGTGAAAGCCGCAACATCTGGATCACCCCGGAGAACTACCAGGAAATCGCCGTGGTGTTCGGGCCGGAGTTCGTAAAGCGCCACAGCCTGGACATCGCTCGGCTCGAAGGGTTGTTCCTGGCGCCGCTCAACTCCCGGCAGAATGCGTTGTTCTGCCGTTGGCTCAGCGGGACGTTGACGCGGTTGTCGCAGACCTTCGATCCACCGAGCCGCGAAGCGCTGACCCAGCAACTGCTGGAAGATTGTCTATTCATTCTCGATAACGCCTGCGTCGGTCTCGACCAGGGCGCCTTGCAGCGTCGGGCCGGGGAGCGGGCGATCATGAAGCGGGTCGGGGAATGGGCGGCGGACACCCCGGAAGAACACCTCAACCTGCTGGAGTTGTCCCAGGTTGCCGGGGTTTCACTGCGCCAGTTGCAGCATGCGTTCAAGACTTACACCGGCATGGCGCCGACCCAATGGCTGCGCCTGCGCCGACTCAACAGCGCCCGCCGCGAATTGCTCAGCCGCACGCCGACGCAAGCCACCGTGGCCGAGGTGGCCATGCACTGGTCGTTCTGGCATCTGGGGCGGTTTTCCAGCAGCTACCGCGCGTTGTTCAACGAGCTGCCGAGTGACACCCTCAAGCGTGCGAGTACCACTCAGGCAAGCGGTCGCAGCCGACGTTAGAACGTCGGTGGTGTAATCACCCAGATCACCACCGCATCGACATCGCCGGGATTGCCGTAGCGGTGCGGTTCCTGGCTGGAAAAGCTGAAGCTGTCGCCTTCGTTGAGCTGGAAATGGCGTTCGCCGACCCACAACTCGAAACTCCCCGAGAGCAAGTAACCGGCTTCTTCACCGTCGTGGCTGTAGCTTTGCTGGCTGTAGGTGCCGGGCGGGAAACGCGAGTGGAGCATTTCCAGTTGGCGGTTGGCTTGCGGGGTCAGCAACTGATCGACGATGCCGTCTTCGTAATGCACGTTCAGGCGGCTGTTCTTGCGCACCACCACACCATCGTCTTCGGGCGCGGTGACCGCTTCACTGGCGAAGAACCACTGGATAGTGACGCCCAGACTGCGGGCAATGTTGAACAGCGCCGGGATCGACGGGTAGGCAAGGTTGCGCTCCAGCTGGCTGATGTAGCCGGCGGTGAGTTCGCTCTGTTGCGCCAGTTCCGCCAGGGTCATGCCCCGGCGCTTGCGCAGGCCGCGAATGCGCGTGCCGAGGAAATGCGGCTCGGCGCTGCCGGTTGCGGGCTGTGATTTGCTGTTGTTGCTCATGGAAAATTCCGAACCGGGAGGAGGATCGCATCCCCTGTAGGAGTGAGCCTGCTCGCGATGCGGTGGGTCAGCCAACATTGATGTTGAATGTACTGACGCTATCGCGAGCAGGCTCACTCCTACAGGGGCGGTGTGAGCCGTTAAAGCCCCGGAGTATAAACAGCCTTAAAGCTCCCACGCGACTTTCAGTCCTTCATAGATCGCTTCTTCGGCGGTGCGCGGCGCCAGGCAGTCGCCGATGCGGCGGAACTCCACCAGCCCTTGCAGTTCAGCACCCAGGGTATCGACCGGTTGATGGCCCTGGCACAGCACCAGGGTGTCGATGTTCTCCATCAGCATCGGCTCACCGCTGGCGGTGTGTTGCAGGTACACCGTGTTGTCGTCGCAGCCATACAACCGCGCGTACGGCGTGATCGGTACCCCGAGTTTATGCAGCTCCCCGGCCAGTTGATCGCGCACGTACAGCGGCAAGTTTTCCCCGCAATGGGTGCCGTTGACCGCCAGTTGCACCTGGTGCCCGGCGCGAACCAGACGTTCGGCGATGCCGGGGCCGATCCAGTCGCAACGCCAGTCGACCACCACCACTGAACGGCCGATCTGGACTTCATCGCGCAACACCTGCCAGGCGTCCACCACCTGCAATTCACCGCCACGCTCGAAGGGCGGCCAGTAGGGCTCGGCACCGGTAGCGACGATCACCATGTCCGGTTTTTCCTGCTCCACCAGTGCCCGGTCGACTCGGGTATTGCGCACCACGCGCACACCGGCCAGTTGCATTTCCCGTTGCAGGTTGGTGCTCGCACCGCCGAATTCGCTGCGTCGTGGCAACAGTTGCGCGAGCAACACCTGACCACCCAATTGCGAACTGGCTTCGTACAGCGTCACCTCATGGCCACGCTGGGCCGCGACGGTGGCGGCTTTCATCCCGGCCGGACCGCCGCCGGCAATCATGATGCGTTTGCGCTGTGGCGCTTGTCGGCGTTCGCCGAAGATCAGTTCGCGCCCGGTTTCCGGGTGCTGGATGCAGGAAATCGGCAAGCCCTTGTGGAAGTGGCCGATGCACGCCTGGTTGCAGGCAATGCACGCCCGCACGTCTTCGACGCGGCCGGTGTCGGTCTTGTTGGGCATTTGTGGATCACAAATCAGCGCCCGGGTCATGCCGCACACATCGGCCTGGCCGCGAGCCAGAATCAGCTCGGCTTCCTGGGGCTGGTTGATGCGCCCGGTGACGAACAGCGGAATGTTCAAATTCGCCTTGAACGTCCCGGCTTCTCTGGTCAGGTACGCCGCTTCGATCGCCATGGGTGGCACGATGTGCACCGCGCCGCCAAGGGATGCCGAAGTGCCGGCGACGATATGCACGTAATCAAGCTGCGTTTGCAGTGACTGCACGGCGGCCAGGGATTCGTCTTCGGTCAGTCCTTCCGGGTCGCGCTCGTCGGCGGAAATGCGCAGGCCGACGATGAACTGCTCGTCGGTCGCCGCACGCACCGCGGCGATCACTTCACGGAGAAAACGCAATCGCTGTTCCAGCTCACCGTTGTAACCATCGGTACGCCGGTTGACCCGCGGATTGATGAACTGCGCCGGCAGGTAACCGTGGCTGGCCACGACTTCGACGCCATCGATGCCTGCCTGATGCAGGCGCCGGGCGGCAGCGGCGTAACCGGCGACGATCTCATCGATCATGGCCTGGTCCAGCGCGCGGGGCATCACCCGGAAGCGTTCGTTGGGCACCGACGAGGCGGAGTAGGCCACCGCCAGCAGGCCATCGCTGGACTCCATGATCTCCCGGCCCGGATGGAACACCTGGGACAACACCAGGGTGCCGTGGGCATGGCAGGTTTGCGCCAGTTTGCGGTAGCCCTCGATGCACGCATCGTCGGTGGCCATCAGCACGTGGGAGGTGTAGCGCGCACTGTCATGCACCCCGGCCACCTGCAGCACGATCAGCCCGGCACCGCCTTCGGCACGCGCCCGGTGATAGGCGATCAATTGCTCGTTGACCAGGTTGTCGGTGGGCATCGAGGTGTCATGCCCGCTGGACATGATGCGGTTCTTCAGGCGCTTGCCACGGATCTCCAGGGGTTCGAACAGGTGCGCGAAGGCGGGTGTCGAGGTCGGCATGGGGCGGGTACTCCTGGCAGGCTGACCTTTGTAGGAGCGAGCCTGCTCGCGATGGACTTGAGGGCGATGCGTTCATCCAGACAACACGCGTCATCGTTAACGTCCATCGCGAGCAGGCTCGCTCCTACAGAGGAATCAGGTTTTCGGTTGTTATTATTGGCCTATAGAAATTTACCTTAAGTAAAAAATCAACTTGTTTTTTTACTGTGCCTTGCAGTAGTTTCGTCTCGAGCCCGCTCCCGGGCCGAACCTCACAACAATAAAAAAGGGCTGCGCGGGCCTTGGGTCCTGTGGCACCTGCAAGAGGAACCACTGATGAAATCGCACACGCTCAAGCACGGTTTTTATCCCTTGGTGTTGTCCGTGGCCATGGGCCTGGGCAGCGCTCAGGCAGCATCGGACATGGTGGTGGTCGGATACGGCGGAGCCGGACAAAAAGCCCAGGACGTGGCGTTCTTTCAACCCTTTGCCGCCGTGGATCAAAGCAAGGTGATCCAGAGTGAATACAACGGCGAGATGGCGAAAATCAAAGTGATGGTCGACACCGGCAACGTCGACTGGGACGTGGTGCAGATCGAAGGCCCGGACCTGATGCGCGGCTGCGAGGAAGGCATGTATGAGCGCCTGGACTGGACCCGTCTGGGCCACGCCGACCAGTTGATCCCCGAAGCGGCACAGGAATGCGGTTCCGCCGCGCTGGTGTGGAGCGTGGCGATTGCCTACGACACCGAAAAACTGGCCCAGGCTCCGACCTCGTGGGCCGACTTCTGGGACGTGAAGAAAACCCCCGGCAAGCGTGGGCTGCGTAAACGTGCGGTGTACAACCTGGAATTCGCCTTGCTGGCCGACGGGGTGAAAACCGAAGACGTCTACAAGGTGCTCGGCACCCCGCAGGGCGTGGACCGGGCATTCGCCAAACTCACTGAACTCAAGCCTTACATCCAGTGGTGGGAGGCGGGGGCGCAACCGCCGCAATGGCTGACCGCCGGCGATGTGGTGATGACCTCGACCTACAGTGGACGCATCGCCGACGCCGCGCAAAAAGGCAGCCACCTCGGCCTGGTCTGGCCCGGCAGCCTGTACGGCATGGATTACTGGGCGATCCTCAAAGGCTCCAGACATGTGGATCAGGCCAAGCGCTTTATTGCCTTCGCCAATCAGCCGGACGCCCAGGTCAACTACGTGCAGCAGATCCCCTACGGCCCGACCAACACCCAGGCCGCCGCACGGCTGGACGACAAACTGGCGCAATGGGTGCCCACCGCGCCGCAGAACCTCAAGGGTGCGCTGTCGATGGACGTCGGTTTCTGGGTCGATCATGGCGAAGAACTCGAAGAGCGCTTCAACGCCTGGGCCAGCAAATAAACGCGGACGGCTGGACGTGTCCAAGCGTCCAGCCTTACTGTCTGCCCCAGCCGATCAGCCTGGAGAACCACAAGAATGAACAACATCGCCACCCACCGGGCACCCGAACGCAGCGCCACCGAGCAGCGCCTGCGTGAGGAACTGGCGGCCTGTTACCGTTTGATTGCGCACTTTCGCATGACCGATCTGATCTTCACCCACATCTCGGTGCGCATTCCGGGGCCGGAGCATCACTTTCTGATCAACCCTTACGGGCTGATGTTCGACGAGATCACCGCGTCCAATCTGGTAAAAATAGACCTCGATGGTCACGCCGTGGAGCCGTCGCCGTACCCGGTCAACCCGGCCGGTTTCGTGATCCACAGCGCCGTCCATGGCGCCCGCAAAGATGCGCAATGCGTGCTGCACACCCACACCAGATCCGGGTGCGCGGTGGCGGCGTTGAAGTGCGGGTTGTTGCCGGTCAATCAGATTTCCATGGAGTTCTATGGCCGCGTTGCCTACCACGACTACGAGGGCGTGGCGCTGGACCTGAGCGAGCAGCAACGGCTGGTGGCGGACCTGGGCGACAAGCCGGTACTGATGCTGCGCAACCATGGTTTGCTGACCCTCGGCGAGACGGTGAGCCAGGCATTCCTGCGCATGTATTACCTGGAAAAGGCTTGTGAAATTCAGTTGGCCGCGCAAGCCGCCGGGGAAGTGGTACTGCCTTCACACGAAATCTGCGCGCATACCGAGCGGCAGTTCAATGATCCGGGGCGTCCGTTGGAGGAGGGTGAACTGAGCGATCCCGATGCCATGCAACTGGCCTGGGCGGCGTTGTTGCGAATGCTGAATCGAGTTGCGCCGGGTTACCGCGACTGATCCAGATCCTATGTTGTATGGACTGACCTCATCGCGAGCAAGCTCGCTCCCACAGTGGTTTGGGTTGTTCGCAGATCTTGCGTACACCCACAAACCCTGTGGGAGTGGG
>NZ_JBFULI010000055.1:0-38265 GCF_056400405.1 Pseudomonas sp. P5_B3
GTTTTGTGTACACCCATACCCCTGTGGGAGCGAGCTTGCTCGCGATGGCGGTGGATCAGTCGACACCTGTACCGACTGACACTCCGCATTCGCGAGCAGGCTCGCTCCTACAGGGATTTCGCATAAATAGCCCCGTGTTACTGATCGGACTTGATGCTGGTCCAGACCCGCGTGCGCACCCGCTCGAGCTTTTGCGGCAATGGCTGCACGACGTACAGCGTCTTCAGCGCCTCGCTGGTCGGTGTCAGGTTCGGGTTGCCGGTGATGTCCTTGTCGATCAGCGCCAGCGAGTCCTTGTTGGCATTCGGGTAACCGAGGAAGTCGCTGATCGGCGCGATGACTTTCGGGTCCAGCAGGTTGTTGAGGAATTCGTGGGCCTCGGCGACGTTCTTCGCGCTTTTCGGGATGGCGAAGGTGTCGAACCAGATCGGCGCGCCTTCCTTCGGCAGGCGCCAGTCGACGACCACGCCGTTGCCCGCCTCCTTGGCGCGATTGCCGAATTGATAGAAGCTGCCGGAGTAACCGATGGCCACGCAGATATCGCCATTGGCGATGTCGGTCATGTACTTGGCGGAGTTGAAGTAGGTGACGTAAGGGCGGACTTTGAGCATCAGCGCCTTGGCTTTTTCGTAGTCATCGGGGTTCTGGCTATTCGGGTCCAGCCCCAGGTAATGCAGGGCCAGCGGCAGGATCTCCGACGGCGAGTCGAGCATGGCGACGCCACAGGCCTTGAGCTTCTCCATGTTCTCGGGCTTGAACACCAGGTCCCAGCTGTCCACCGGCGCATTCTCGCCCAGCGCCGCTTTGACCTTGGCCGGGTTGAAGCCGATCAGCACGGTGCCGTACATGTAGGGCACGCCGTACTGGTTGCCGGGGTCGTTCTTGTCCAGCAGCTTGAGCAGTGCCGGGTCCTGGTGCGACCAGTTCGGCAGTTTGGACTTGTCGAGTTTCTGGAACACGCCCGCCTTGATCTGGGTTTCGATGAACTGGTTCGATGGCACCACCAGATCGTAGCCCGAGTTGCCGGTGAGCAGCTTGGCTTCCAGGGACTCGTTGGTGTCGAAGGTGTCCCAGGTCACCTTGATCCCGGTGTCCTTGGCGAAGTCCTTGGGCACGGACGGCAGGATGTAGTCCGCCCAGTTGTACACCCGCAATTCGTGCTGTTCGGCGTGCACCGCGCCGGCCAGCAGCGACAGTCCGCAAACGCTGGCGCCCAGTATGCGTTTCATTGAGTCCATGGATCATTTCCCCAAGTGTGGCGTGAGTTCGATGGTTTTTATGTTCTGTACACGGCAGCAATCTTGAAAATAGCCAAGGGTAAGGAAGTGAAGCTTCTGGTTGTGATTTGACCTTGGGTTGCCGACTCGGCAACCCGCGTCTGATTCTTGCTGACGTCGGCGCCGGTTGACAGCGTGAGGCAGGCCAAAAGGAGATCGAAGCGGCCAAAATACGTGTCCGCTTTGATCGGTGCAGTGGGGCAATCAATCCTCGGTTAGTCCGAACTGACGATGCCTGCGTAGCCTGTCTGCTGCTTATTACGCATTACACCAATAACAAGATCACGAGGCTTCGATGAATGGCCTGTGAAACGCTTAATACATTCCGAGAGGCTATTATCAAACGCGATGAAAGTAGTTTTCGTGGAGGGATAAGGCTTGTCGCGCTGGGGTATGGACGATCACTGTTTTTGTAATTCGGTGCGGCGGATTTTCATCATACTGACATCATCGGCAGTGTTCGGTGTCTGCCTGTGTCCCGACAGGAGCAATGACCCATGAACGATCAAATCGAACTGTACGGCGCGAACACCGGCAACAGCCTGCGGGCCGCGATTGCCCTGGAAGAATCCGGCATCGCCTACACGGCACGCAGGCTCGACCTGTATGCGCAGGAACACCGTGGCCCGGCCTTCCTGGCGCTGAACCCGGCCGGGAAAGTCCCGACCCTGATCGATCACGGTACGACACCGGCGCTGGTGATCAACCAGTCAAACGCCATCATTCAGTACGCCGACTCCAAGGCACCGGGACGGCTGGCACCAGCGCAGCCCGGACCTGAGCGTATCCGGGTGATTGACCGCTATTTCTTTTTCGTGACCGATGTCATCGCCCCCAGCCAGGCCGCGTTTTTTCTGCACCAGGCAGGGCAGGACAAGGCGGCGGCGATCATCGATCTGCGGGTGATCGAGCAACTGACTTACGCGGAAAGTTTTTTGACTGCCGGGTTCATGGCCGGAGCGCAGTTCTCCATGGCCGACATTTCGGCGTTCACCATCGCCACAGCGTTCCGTGATCGACTGGAATGGAAAGAGCTTGCGCAACTTTCGCGCTGGTTCGATACCGTCGAAGCCAGGCCGGCGGTACAACGCGGCCTGAATGCGTTCAAACATTCCTGAGTGGTCGATGTGCTGACGCTTATGTAGGAGCGAGCCTGCTCGCGAAGGACTCAAGTGCGCCGCGTTTAACCGGTAAGCACGCGTTATCGTTGACGTCCATCGCGAGCAGGCTCGCTCCTACAAACTGCAGCATTCCATTAGTTCAATCGGTGTAGCCGAACTTCACCGAACGGCTTTCCTGCGCCTGGCTTCGCGTAGCGAGGCAGTAATACAACGGACACGTCACCACCAGTCCCACCAGCCACGACAGGTCCGCGCCCTCGACCAGGTTGGCGTATGGCCCGACGTACAGCGAAGTATTGGCGAACGGTAGCTGCACGATGATGCCGATGAAGTAAGCGATGATCGCGTGCAGGTTGAAGCGACCGTAGATGCCGCCGTCAGCGCGGAAGATCGATGCGATGTCATAGCGACGACGCTTGATCAGGTAAAAGTCGATCAGGTTGATCGAGGCCCACGGCACCAAGACCAGCAACAGGGCAAGAATCAGGCCGATGAACTGCGAAATGAAGTTCGCCGAAGCGCCCAACGCCACCACGCAGCAACCCGCCAGTACGATGCCCGACAACACCACGCGCACCTTGATGCTCGGCGTCCACTGGCTGGCGAAGGTCTGGATCGAAGTGATGATCGACAGCACCGCGCCATACAGATTCAAGGCGTTGTGGCTGATGATGTTGAGCAGGAACAACACCATCAGGATCGGCCCCAGCCAACCGGTGGACTGCTTGACCGCCGCCATCGCCTCGGTGCCTTCCGGGGTTGCCAGTACCGCCACGGCGCCGAAGGTGAACGACAGGATCGTGCCCAGGGTCGCCCCCAGGTAGGTGGCAAAGAACGGCCGGGTGATGCCGATGTCCGCCGGCAGGTAGCGCGAGTAGTCCGACACGTACGGCGAGAAGCTGATTTGCCAGATGATGCCCAGCGACACCGTGGCCAGCCAGCCGGACAGGTTGAAGCCGCCGCGAGTGAAGAAGTCCGCCGGCAAGTCATGGGCGAAGATGTAGAGGAAACCGGCGAGCAAGGCACTGCCCATCACCCAGGTGCCGATGCGGTTGAGGGTATGGATGAAGCGGTAGCCAATCACCCCGATCGCCGTGGCACTGAGGGCACCGATGAGAATGCTGGCCGGCACCGGAACCGACGGCGCAATGCCGACAATCGATTTACCTGCCAGCACGATGTTGGAAATGAAGAAACCGATGTAGATCAGCGCCGCGAAGAACACGATCAGCAGCGCGCCATAGCGGCCGAACTGACCACGGCTCTGCACCATCTGCGGAATGCCCATGCACGGCCCCTGGGCGGACGCGAGGGCAATCACCACACCGCCGACCATGTGCCCGAGGGCAATCGCCAGCAAGCCCCAGAACAGGTTGAGGTGGAACACCTGGACCACCATCGCGCCGGTGACGATGGGCAGTGGCGCGATGTTGGTGCTGAACCACAGGGTGAAAAGATCGCGGGCCTTCCCGTGGCGCTCTGCGAGTGGAACGTAGTCGACCGTGTGATTCTCGATCAACGGATCTTGCCGGGACATCTGGGACATGTGCATGAACTCGAGTTTGTCTGTTCTTATCTTTGTATGAAGCCAAACCGGGGGGACTCTCTGGCCGCCCCTCAGATGCGAACCATATTATGGTATTCCAAACTTTAAACAAGACTGATCCGGTCTTTGAACAAGCATCTGAGCCGGCATCCTGCCCGATTCACGTCAGCACTTGCTAGCTGAAAACCCCGTAATCATTGGGTTTCCGACGAACACCTTACGTTTATCGGTTCACCTAAAAAGACCTTGCAATCGATGTATTACGGTATACCATCAGACCTACAAACACATAAAAAACGCGTCACACCACCCGAGGACCGTCCAATGATCGATGCCGCCATCTATAAACAAGTCATGGGTTCGTTCCCGTCCGGAGTGACCGTGATCACCACCCTGGATGACGACGGGCAAATCGTCGGCCTGACCGCCAGCGCCTTCAGCTCGCTGTCGATGGACCCGGCCCTGGTGTTGTTCTGCCCCAACTACAGCTCCGATTCCTACCCGGTGTTGATCAAGAACAAGCGCTTCGCCATCCACGTGCTTTCCGGCGGCCAGCAAAACGAAGCCTATGCTTTCGCACGCAAAGGCAAGGACAAGGCCCAGGGGATCGAGTGGACGCTCAGCGAGTTGGGCAACCCGATTCTGGCCAACGCCACGGCGGTCATCGAATGTGAGCTGTGGCGCGAATATGAAGGCGGTGACCACGCCATCATGGTCGGCGCGGTGAAAAACCTGATCGTGCCCCGGCAGAGCAGCGGGCCGCTGGTGTATTGCCACGGCAAGATGGGTGCCCTGCCCGTTCTGGCCTGATCTCCGGTATTGCGCTCCCACAGGTTGCTCACTGACCAGAGAGAAATGTTTTGCAGACATTTCGTATTATGGTATACCAATAATCAACAGGCCCGCGATCGACAGGCCAACAACAAAAGATTCGAGGTAAGCGTCATGAAGTTTTCCCTGTTCGTACACATGGAACGTTGGGACGAAAGCGTCAGCCACCGCCAGTTGTTCGAAGACCTGACCGAACTGACCCTGATGGCCGAAGCCGGTGGTTTCAGCACCGTGTGGATCGGCGAACACCACTCCATGGAGTACACCATCTCGCCAAGCCCGATGCCGTTGCTGGCTTATCTGGCGGGCAAGACCACCACCATTCACCTGGGCGCCGGCACCATCATCGCGCCGTTCTGGCATCCGCTGCGGGTGGCCGGTGAATGCGCGTTGCTCGACGTGATCAGCAACGGGCGCATGGAAGTGGGTCTGGCCCGTGGTGCCTACCAGATCGAGTTCGACCGCATGGCCGGCGGCATGCCAGCGTCCTCCGGCGGCCAGGCGCTGCGGGAAATGGTTCCGGTGGTGCGGGCACTGTGGAGCGGCGACTACGCCCATGACGGCGACATCTGGAAATTCCCGACCTCCACCAGCGTGCCCAAGCCGATTCAGCAGCCGAACCCACCGATGTGGATCGCCGCCCGCGATCCGGACTCGCACAACTTCGCCGTGGCCAACGGCTGTAACGTCATGGTCACGCCGCTGATGAAAGGCGACGAAGAAGTCCTCGACCTGAAGAACAAATTCCAGGCTGCCCTGGACAACAATCCTGGCGTGCCGCGCCCGCAATTGATGGTGCTGCGTCACACCCACGTGCACACCGCTGACGATCCAGAAGGCTGGCAAGTCGGGGCCAAGGCGATCTCCAAGTTCTACCGCACCTTCGATGCCTGGTTCGGCAACAAGACCACCCCGGTCAACGGCTTCCTCGCGCCGAGCCCGGAGGAGAAATTCGCCGGTCGCCCGGAATTCGAACTGGAAAGCCTGCACAGGACCGCCATGATCGGCACCCCGGAAGAAATCATTCCGCGCATCAAGTACTACCAGGAACTGGGGGTCGACGAATTCAGCTTCTGGTGCGATAACAGCCTGCCCCACGCGGAGAAGAAAAAATCCCTGGAGCTGTTCATCAAGCACGTGGTGCCAGCGTTCCGCTGATTGTGCCGCTCTGCTCCCCGGACGCGAAGCCGGGGCGCAGCACACCTCAACGGTGGGAGCCTGCTCGCGATAGCGGAGTGTCAGTCAACATCAATGCTGGATGTGCCGGCCTCATCGTCGGAACGCCGCCCGGACCAAGCTCGCTCCCACAATGTTCGAGGGTGTACACAGGCTTCGTATCCGGCACAGATCAACTGTGGGAGCGAGCTTGCTCGCGATTGCGGTGGGTCAGTCAACATCAATGCTGGATGTGCCGGCCTCAACGCAAGCTCGCTCCTACAAAGGTCGATTCCAATGATGACTGGTCGTCTCCCATCACTCGCCCTTCCCTCCAGCGCCGCGCGGGCTTACCTGCGCGGCGGATGGACCGCTTCGCACCTGCATTTCAAGCGCCTGCGCGCCAGCGTTTCGGCCAAGCAGAACGGCTTCTGGCAAATAGTTCACTGAGCCCACCCGAACAGCCAATCACGCACCCCGCGTCTCGCCATTGCATGGCGCGTACGGTGCATCGTGTTTCGCCTTGATCAGGTTTGCCCAATGAACAATAACAACGTGCTGTTGATCATCGACATGCAGCAGGAGGACGGCTTCGTCCTGGAAAACTTCGACAGGGTGGTCGCCCATACCGCCGCCCTGCTCGATACCGCCCGCCATCAGCGGATGCCTGTCATCTATACCCGCCACATCAATCAAGCCGACGGCAGTGACCTGCCCCACGGCGAACCCCTGGCCGCCGACGGTGGCCCCGGCAGTTACCGCGCCGGCACCCGGCAAGTGGAAATCATCGGGTCGCTGACGCCACAGCCCGGTGAATTGATCATCGACAAGGGCCGTTACAGTGCCTTTCACCGCACCGACCTCGATGCCCGACTCAAGGCAATGGAGGTCGACACGCTGATCGTCTGCGGCGTGCTGACCGACGTCTGCGTGCTGACCAGCGTGTTCGATGCCTTCGCCCTGGGTTATCGCGTGCGCCTGGTCAGCGATGCCTGCACCACGACCACCGGGGCCGGGCATTACTCGGCCCTGCTGATCCTGGCCAACTGGGTCTACGCGCTGGAAATCCTCACCACGACCCAGTGCCAGCGCGCCCTGGAACACCGCGATTACATCAGCCTGGTCCCCGAGCAGCCGGACCTGTTTGCCCACCAGCCCCATGAACTGCAAAGCACCATCGCCCGTCTGCAATCCCGTCTCGTCCGGACTCAGGAGTGATCGTCATGCAAGTCGAAAAAAGAAGCATCGATTTCATCCCCGAGACCGAACGCCACGGCAAGCCGGGTTCGCTGTTCTATATCTGGTTCGGCGCCAACATGAACATCACCACCATCGCCTCCGGCGTGTTGCCGGTGGTGATGGGGCTCAACCTGTTCTGGAGTGCGCTGGCGATCATCATCGGCTCGTTGCTGGGGGCGATTTTCATGGCCTCCCATTCGGCCCAGGGACCGAAGCTGGGCATTCCGCAAATGATCCAGAGCCGGGCGCAATTCGGCGTGCTAGGGGCGGTGTTACCGCTGCTGTTCGTGATGCTGATCTACCTGGGCTTCTTCGTCAGCAACACCTTGCTCGCGGCCCAGGCGCTGGAGTCCGTCAGCCCGCTGCCGATGTCCGGCAATATCTACCTGATCGGCGCGTTGTGCTTCGTCGTCGCGCTCTATGGCTATCGGTTGATTCACCGCTTGCAGAAGCTACTGTCGATTCTGTCGCTGGTGGTGTTCGTCGCCGCCACGGTGCTCGCCTTGCAGTTGCCGATCCCGGCCGAACAATGGCTGCCAACCGGCTTCTCGTTGTCGAAGTTCCTGGTGGCGGTGAGCATTGCCGTGACCTGGCAACTGTCCTATGCGCCTTACGTCGCCGACTACTCGCGCTACCTGCCAAGCAACACGTCGACCGCCCAGGTGTTCTGGTACAGCTACGCCGGCACGGTCAGCGGTGGCGCGTGGATGATGATTCTCGGGGCGATCCTGAGCGTCGGCATCGGTGACTTCTCCAGCAATGTCGGCGGGCATGTCGCCGGTCTGTTCGGCACTGGCGCGGTGCTGTTGTTCGCCTTCATCGTCTACGGCCAGGTGTCGATCAACGTGTTCAACCTGTACGGCGCGTTCATGTCGACCATCACCGTGATCGAGCCTTTTGCCCGGCTCAAGGTGACGCCGCGGGTACGCGGTGTGTTCATGCTGCTGATCAGCCTGGTGGCCACGGCCCTGTGCACCATCAGTCAGGACGACTTCATCAACTTCTTCCTCAACTTCATCTTCTTCATGAGCTACTTCCTGATTCCGTGGACGGCGATCAATCTGGTGGACTACTACTGCCTGCGCAAAGGCCAGTACCGGATTGACGACATCTTCGACCTGAACGGGATCTACGGACGGGTCAACCGGATTGCCTGCGGCAGTTTCCTGCTGGCGATTGCCCTGGAAATTCCGTTCATGAACACCACGTTGTACGTCGGCCCGGTGGCCACGGTGCTGGACGGGGTGGACCTGGCGTGGATCGTCGGGTTGCTGGTGCCGGCGTTGAGTTATTACTGGCTGATGAAGCTCGGCAAGCGTGCGCCGATGATGGAGTCAGCGGCGGACTGAATTTCAGGCAAAAAAAATCCCAGGCAGCTGATGGACRCCTGGGATTTAAAAATGCATAAACCGTGGTGGTGAACGCGGCGCGGATATTACGGAATATTTCGGCCTGTAACAAGATATTTTTATTCACTATCCAGTTACTAATCCTTCTAACCCCTTCAATATCCACATGTTTTCTAAGGGCGACTACAGGAACCAGCGATACTCCCGCGCGCTGATGTCATGCAGAAATGCCAGATGATCCTGACGCTTGTTTTCGCAGTAGACGTCCACAAACTCCGCCCCCAAGCCTTCGCGCAGCGATGCATGACTTTGCATGGCCTGCACCGCTTCGAGCATTTCCAACGGAAAATCGATGCCACTGCTGCGGTCTTCGTTGAGCGGTGCAATCGGCTCGCGCTCCCCTTCCAGGCCTTGCTCCAACCCCACCAGAATCGCCGCCAACGCCAGATAGGGGTTGGCGTCGGCGCCGGCCAGGCGATGTTCGATGCGCAGGTTCTTGATGTCCGACTCCGGAATACGCAAGCAGGCATCGCGATCCTCGAAACCCCAACTGGCGCGGGACGCGACGTTCACCGTGGCGCTCAAGCGGCGCATGGCGTTGTGGTTCGGGGCAAAGATCGGCATGCAGTGCGGCAACACATCCAGGCAACCTGCCACCGCATGGCGCAGCGCCCGCTGGCCGTTCGCCGCCAGCAGGTTATTACCGGCCTGGTCATACAGGCTGACATGCACGTGCATGCCGCTGCCGGGGTGCTGCAAGTAAGGTTTGGCCATGAAGCTGGCGCGCAAGTTGTGCTTGAGCGCCACGCCCCGGGTGCTGCGGCAGAACAGGGCCGCCCAGTCGGCGGCGCGCAGGCCGTCATCGCAATGGCCGAAGTTGATTTCGAACTGGCCCGGGCCGAGCTCGGCGGTGATCACCGTGGCATCGACGCCCTGGGATCGCGCGGTCTCGACCATTTCATCGAGCACCGGGGCGAAGCGCGACAAGCGTTCGATGTGCATGTTCGGCTGATCGTCGGCATCGCCGGTCAGTTCGTCACGGGGAAATTGCGGCAAGCCGTCCTTCAAGTGACTGTCGAACAGGTAAAACTCCAGCTCGAAGGCCACCACCGGGAAAATGCCTTTACGGTGCAGCCGGTCCAGCACTCGCGCCAGCACTTCACGGGGTTCGAATTCGATGGGTTTGTCCGTGCCGTCGGAGGTGATCAACATCTGGCCCAGAGGCTGCTTTTCCCAGGTCACCAGCTTCAAGGTGCCGGGCACCAAACGGCGCAGCGCGTCCGGGTCACCATCGTTGAAGCAGTAATCGCCGATCTTGAACAGCCCGCCCTGGGTGCCGAGCAACACGCAGTTCTGCGGCAGCTTCAGTGCACTGCCGGCAGCGACTTTTTCCAGCATCTCGATCGGGTAGCGCTTGCCGTAGAAATGCCCCGGAATGTCCAGGGAGATCAGATCGACATAACGCACTTCGGGGTTGCAGTGGCGGAAGTTGCGAACCTCGGCCAGCAGTTCAGAGCACACAGCATCCATCGATTTATTCCTTGTTGTTATCAGGTGTAAACCCAAAGCACACGGGTCAGTTGATCGGACCGGTTGCCGTAGCGGCAGTGCGCATGGCTGGCCAGTTGAAAGCTGTCGCCGGGATGCAGGGTCACCGGTTCGTTGTCGTCGAGCCACAGGGTCAGTTCCCCTTCCAGGACGTAACCGCCCTGCTCCGAGCTGTCCTTCATGTGCCGGTCGCCGCTGCTGGCACCGGGCTCCAGTTGGCTTTCGAGCATCGAAAAGGACGCGCGCATTTTTGGTGAAACGAGGATGTCGGTGATGCCGTCGGCGTAGTACAGCGTGCGGCGCTCGTCCGGGCGGGTGACCCAGGGCAAGGCCATGGGTTTGGGCAGGCTGTAGAAATAGGTGGTCGGCACGCCGAGGGTTTCGCTGATGGCGGTCAAGTCCGCCACCGTCGGGCGCGACAGGCCGCGCTCGACCTGGGACAGAAAACCCACGGAGCGACCGATTTTGTCCGCCAGTTCCTTCAGGGTGTACTTTTTGTGTTTGCGCAGGTCCTGGATCAGGATCGCCAGCGCCGAGATTTCTTCTTGCATGTCCATCTTGAGGCTTCCAGAAAGTGTCGCTTCAAATGCTGTCGCGCAGTCGATACCAGGCCTTGCCGATGGCTTCCAGCGGCGCGGCCAGGTATTTGCCGCCGGGAAAACTGCCGTTGTTCAGGCCCTGGTACAGGGACAACTCGTCGGGCTGACCGAGGATCGCGTCGGACACCGCCCGCGCCGCGGCCAGTGTCGGCAACACGCCATGCCCGGAATACCCCTGCATCCAGTAAAGATCGCCGCGCCGTCCGATATCCGGTGTGCGCTTGAGGGTCAGGTCGATGTGTCCGCCCCAGGCAAACTCCAGTTCGACGCCCATGAGTTGTGGGAACACCCGCTCCAGGAACGGCCGGGTCGCCGCGGCGATGTCCTTGGGCATCCCACCCAGGTAGGTGCAACCACCTCCGAACAGCAGGCGGTTGTCCGGGGTACGGCGGAAATAATCGAGCACGAACTGGTTGTCGGTAACACACACGTTGCTCGGCAGCAGCGCGGTGGCTTGCTCCTTCGTCAGCGGCGCAGTCGCGACCTGATACGTCCCGACCGGCAACACGCAACTCGCCAGTTGCGGGTCGAGTCGGTCGAGGTAAGCGTTGCACGCCAGCACCAGCACGTCGGCGCGAATACGACCGCGCTCGGTGGTCACCACAATCCCGTCGCCCTCCTCGCCATAGCTCAGCGCCTTGCTTTGCTCGTGGATGCGGCCACCGGCGCGCTCGATCGCATCGGCAAGGCCGAGGGCCAGTTTCAGCGGATTCAAATGCCCGCCCTCGGGATCGAACAGGCCGGCCTGATAACGCTCGCTGGCAACCCACTGGGGCAATTCACTGCGCTCGATAAATTGCAGTTTGTCGTGGCCCCACTTGTGGCTGGCCTCGTGTTGCCATTCGGTCAGCAGGCCTACCCGACGGGGCATTACCGAGGTCCACAGATGACCGGCGCGGTAGTCGCAATCGAACTCATGGCGGCCAGGCAAGTCACGCAGTTCCCGCGCAGCCCAGCGCATGCCGTCCCACAAGCGCCGCGCCCGTTCGTAACCCAGCGCCGCTTCCAGCGGTGGCATGTCGCACGACCAACCGAGAATCGCCTGCCCGCCATTGCGCCCCGAAGCGGCCCAGGCCACCCGGCTGGCTTCGAGCAGGGTCACGCGCTTGCCGGCCAGCGCCAGGCGCAAAGCCGTGTGCAACCCACTGAAACCAGCCCCGATGATCAGCACTTCGGTGTCTTGCTCACCTTCCAGTGCGGCTCGATCGACCAGACGATCGGCGCAGGTATGGGCGTAGTAACTGGCGACATGCCGGGTGGATTGCTGAAACATACGGCCTCGTGAAATTTTCTATTTTTAATTTCATGAAAAAATACACGGTAAATTTCACACAGGCAATCAACACGTAAAAAATCCCGCTCAGGCGAACCCGAACGGGATTTTTTTATTCAGGCGCGATGTTCGAATCAATCAGGCCACAGGAATCATCGGATCCGCCGAAGCCAATGCAGCGACACGATCAGCTGCTGGCGGATAGATCCACTGGGTGTTGATCTGAGTCTTCAATGCCTTGGCTTCATGCTTGACCAACTTGACCTGACGGTCCCAACCCTCGGTGTACACTGCGCCCCAGGCGCCCAGATCGAGGCAGGTCACGTACTTTGGCTGGCTGTAGGGCGTCGGGTCGACACCGAGAAGCTGCGCGGCGACGTTGTTGCCGGCATGGCGGCCCAGCGAAATAGCGTGCTGACAGGTCATCAAGGCGTAGTTGCCGATCTCGTCGCTGGCTGCATAAGCGACGTCGCCGGTGGCGAAGATATCGTCCTGGCCAATGACTTTCAGGTGCGCGTCGACATGCAGGCGGCCCAGGTGATCGCGCTCGGCCGGAATCTGCTCGGTCAGGGAGCTGGCGCGAACGCCGGTGGTCCAGACCACGGTGTTGGCGTCGATGCGAGCACCGTCGGACAGGGTCACGCCGTTGGCATCGACCGACACAACCGAGGCTTTCAAGTGCCATTGCACGCCGGTTGCCAGGCTGGCCTCGACGATCGATTCGGCGATTTCCTCACCCATCGAACCGCCAACTTTGTCACCGCGGTCAACGATGATCACATTGATGTCGGCACGGTCGCCGAGGATGGCCCGCAGGCGGCTCGGCATTTCAGTCGCCGTTTCGATCCCGGTGAAACCGCCACCGGCCACCACCACCGTGTTGCGCGCCTTGCTGTCGGGCTGATTGGCCAGCGCCTTGAGGTGGTTTTCCAGACGCACGGCCTGTTCGATCTGATCGACGTCGAAGGCATGTTCGGCCACGCCCGGCGTGTTCGGCGAAGCCAGGCGGCTGCCGGTGGCCAGAACGAGTTTGTCGTAGCTGCAGACTTGTCGGGCACCTGTGGCATCGACATAGCCGACCTGTTTTTGCCCGACGTCGATGGTCTGCGCCGCGCCCTTGATGAACTTGACCCCTACGGCATCGAACAGGTCGCCAATCGGCGCGGCCAGTTGGTGGGCGTTCGGCTCGTAGAAGCGCGGACGCACACGCAGCTCGGCCTGGGGAGCCAGCACGGTCACTTCAACGTCGTTGTGGCCGTGAATGTCGAACAGGCGGGTGGCACTCAAAGCGGTCCACATGCCACCGAAACCTGCGCCGATTACCAGAATGTGCTGCTTCATTTTTGACTCCTGGGGGGAATGACCATGTGTTGAAAATCGTTGAGGGGTTCAAGGATCGCCGTCGGGTTGTACCCGGATAAGCGCCTGCCGCTGCGACCCAACAACTACGACTGTATTGATCCTAGTTAAAACCTGCAACAGGTTTTTACCGAGGATCACCATCGAAAAACCTGATCCCTGAGCTGAACCCCATGTATTCAGCGCATCAGAAGATGCGTTAGCTGTCATGAAAAAAGATTGAACGAGGAGGGATTCGTTGCCTGACTTGCTTTCGGCTGCTAAAATTTGCGACTAATTCAGTCGGAGATCTGCATGTCTCTTTACAGCGCGGGTGTCGAATACGGCATCCACTGCCTGCTTTTTCTGGTGGGTAATGGCGGCGACTCGCGCGAGGCGAGCGTGCGCGACCTTGCCGATCTGCAAGGTGTCCCCCAGGACTATCTGGCGAAAATCTTCACCAAACTGGCCAAGGCCAGACTGGTGGTCGCCACCGAAGGCGTGCGCGGTGGCTTCAAGCTGGCCCGCCCCGCTGACGAAATCACCTTGCTGGATATCGTCAACGCCATCGACGGTCGCAAATCGATTTTCGATTGCCGGGAGATCCGTGGCCGTTGCGCAGTGTTTGACGGCGCACCGCCTGAATGGGCATTGGACGGAATGTGTGCGATCCATGGTGCGATGATGGTTGCGCAAAAACGCATGGAAGAGGCCCTCGCCCAACAAACCATCCTGGACATTGCCAGGAAATTCGGGCGCAAAGCCCCGCCGGAATTCGGCGTAAAAGTGGAAAGCTGGATGAACGAACGTCGGGAACGCAAAAGTGGCGCTCAGGCCAGCGAGCAGATCATCCCGACAACCAATCTTTCAGACTGATTCACACACAAAAAAAAAACCGGATGCACACCAGGCATCCGGTTTTTTCTCGATTCGGCGAAAAGCAGTCGGCGACCGATTCTCACTCTCCCGCGTTTACAAGCAGTCGTGCACGATTTTGCGCAGATCGCCGGATTTGGCCCAAGGTGGCCCCTGATACAGCGAAATCCGGCTGCCGTCCTTGTACTTCACGATATCCAGCACTTCGTCGGCCGTGATCACACTGGGCGCGGTGATACGGAATCCGTTGGATATCGAAACCTGGGTGGTATTCGCTACTTCCTTTTGCCAGGCCGGTAAAACGCACGCCGCATACTCTTTTGGCGTCTTCGCGCTGTGCTTGCTGACATTCGGCTCGCCCGGTACCAGTGACGCTGGCAACGAACATCCGGCCAGCAACGCCAGCACGACTCCCCCCATCAACATCCGCATGTGGATTCCTTAAATTCGAAAAGAGAAAATGTAGCTCGCCGTCGTCCGTACATCCATCCTCAACGATTCAGCGACCGTCATTGATATCGGCTCCCCCGGTTAGTTCCTTGAGTTCAGATACGCCAACCATCTTTCTTGAGCAGGACAGCGTATTTTCTCGTTCACTTTTAATTCCCGACCAAAGGAAACCCCGCCGATTCAGACAAACACAACATCCAGCCCGGCAAACAGGTCTAAAATTTCGGTGTGCAGAGTTCAGGAGGTCATCATGTGGCTTAACGAATCGGAACAGGAACTTCGGCGTGATCTGCAAGGGCTGGCGTCAGATTTGCGCTGGTCGGCAGTGGAACTGTTGCGCATCGAGGAGCAATTGCGCCTGCTCGGGAGCGAAGCCGACGCGCAAGCCGTGCAAAGACTGTGTTCTTTATTTCAGGGTGATGAAGAAAAACTGTCCGGCTATGCCGAGGAAGTGAAAGCCAAGGTCATTAGCCGCAACAAGGCTCAATAGCGGGAGCGCTGCCATGAACAGGCCTCTATTCACGCTGGTTGTCGCACTGACCGCGTTGGCAGGCTGCAGCACCAACTCGATCTACCAGGACCAGCCGCTGGTCGCAAAAGTCGACACCGGCATGACACAGGAGCAAGTCCGGCAAATCGGCGGCCAGCCCCTGGCGGTCACCGGTCGTACCGTCGAACCCGGTACGTGCTTCGACTACAAACTGACTCAGTCCGGTCATCAACAAGCGTTCAATGTCAGCTTTGACGGCCGGGGCATGGTCGACCACAAAAGCTTTATGACGTGCGCGGAATGGAGCCACATGCAGCAAAAGGCTCGAGAACCCTCCCGCCCCAGCGGAGGCGGTGGTTACTAGCGCCGTTGCATCATGAAGAAGCCCCGGAGAACCGGGGCTTCGGGCTGGATTCACTTTGCTTGATGGCTGCGCGCAGGCCTGCCGGCACGAGCCCTGTAGCCGGGCAGCGACGCGGCAAACGCCAGCGCTTCTTCCCGACTGTCAAATGAACCCAGTCGGTCTCCCTGGGTACATACCCGCCAGGGCCCGTTGCTCACTCTGAGTACGTCATAGCCGTTCATGTGCATTTTGTTCAGCATCGGAACGCTCATAGTCACCTCCTCCTGGACAGTGAAATCAGGTTGACTTGCTTACCTTACACCCGCCCTTCTCCAAAATACCGACCAGACATCGCCATGGAAATTCCCGAATCCGGTTGCACTTGGACCCTAACCCTTGGCCAACGCCGTCGCTGCCCTGTCGATCAATGCCGCCACTTCGGCGGGCATCGACGCCAGGGACGCATGGCTGGCAGTCAAGGTCAGAATCTCCCGGGCGTTCAGCCGCTCAGCCATCCATTGCTGGTTTTGTGGAGCGATCATCCGGTCCCCGGTCGAAATCTGATACCACGATGGTTTTTTCTTCCAGGCCACCGTGCCAATGGTGTCACCGAAGGTACTGGCCAGCGGCGCTTTCTGGGTGAGGCCCATGACCAATCCTTCGGTCGCCGGCAGGTCCTGACAAAAGCTTTCGTGATAGAGCTCTGGCTTGACCCACAGATAACCGTCGCTGTCGGGAGCCAGGTTGGCCGCCGCCGCTGGCAGATGCCGTTGCGTAATGCCACCGGGGCTTTCACCGGCGTCCGGCGCGAACGCGGCGATATACACCAGGCCAACCACATTCGGTAAATCACCCGCTTCAGTGATCACTGCACCGCCATAGGAATGCCCCACCAGCAGCACCGGCCCCGGCACCTGGGCGACCATCTTGCGCGTACGCTCGGCATCATCCGCCAGCGAAGTCAGCGGTAACTCGACGGCACGAATGTTCGTGTCACCCCGGCCGAGCAATTTGACGATGACCTTGTTCCAGTGGGCAGCGCCGCCCCAAAAACCATGGACCAGCACGATCGTGGGTTTGTCACTCATCACCATGACTCCGTTGTTTGCGGATGGGGTTGTCTGTCGCTCGCCTCAGCCCTGATCGCCGCCGCCCACGGGCATGACCATGCCGGTGATATAGGACGCTTCGTCGCTGGCCAGAAACAGAATAGCCCCCGCCTGCTCATCCAGGGTGCCGTAGCGTTTCATCAAACTGCTGTCGAGGGTCTGGTCGACGATCTGCTGGTACCAGAGCTTTTCCTGCTCACTCTGCTCGGCACCGTTGCGGGGTATGCGTCGCGGCGGTGCTTCGGTGCCGCCAGGTGCAGTGGCGTTGACCCGCACGCCACGACCGGCGGTTTCGAATGCCAGACAAGCGGTCAACGCATTGACCCCACCCTTTGCCGCACCGTAGGGCACGCGATTGAGGCTGCGGGTGGCGATGGAGGATACGTTGACGATCGCCCCGCTGCCCTGCTCCAGCATGAACGGCAGCGCCGCATGGCAACACCACAAGGTCGGGAACAGCGAACGGCGAACCTCGGCCTCGATCTGCGACACTTCATAGTGCTCGAACGGCTTGGCCCAGATCGTCCCGCCGACGTTATTGACCAACACGTCGAGGCGATCGAAGCGCTCGACGGCGGTTTGCATCACCCGGCTGCATTCCTCGTATTGCTCCAGGTCGGCGGTCAGGGCCAGTACCTGGGTGGTTGGCGCCAACTGCTGCTGGACTTCGAACACCAGGTCGGAGCGATCCACCAGGATCAGCTTCGCCCCTTCGGCGGCCATGCGCTCGGCCACCCGCCGCCCGATGCCTTGGGCAGCGCCGGTGATCAGTGCGACTTTGTCTTGAAATCTGTTCATGTGTACCTCATGACGAAAATTGGCATCCCGGACGACACAGATCCAGTGTGGGAGCGAGCTTGCTCGCGATGAGGCCGGAACATTCAGCATTGATGTTGCCTGGCAGGACGCCATCGTCGGAACGCCGCCCGGAGCAAGCTCGCTCCCACACTGGATCTGTGTCGTGCACAAAATCTGCGGTCGCCCGCTCCCACATTGGGGCGACTCAAGCCGCGCTGGCGGCAAATTTTTCGTAGTAAAAGTTGGCAGGCGCGATGCCCTGTTCGCGGATGAACTGGCTGACGGCCTCGACCATCGGCGGCGGGCCGCACAGGTAGACGTCGACGTCGCCATCGTTCAAATGCTTTGGCTCGATGTGCTGGGTCACGTAGCCCTTGAGCGGGTGCCGGCTCTCGGGGCTGGCGACGCAAGCGCTGAAGGTGAAGTTGGGGATGCGCGCGGCAAAGGCTTCGAGGCGGTCGATTTCCACCAAGTCGAAATCGTGGGTCACGCCGTAGATCAGATGCAGCGGATGATCGCTGCCCTGCTCGGCGATCCTCTCCAGCATCGCGGTGAACGGCGCCAGCCCGGTGCCACCGGCCAGCAGCAAGAGCGGCCGACGGATGTCCCGCAGGTAGAAGCTGCCCAAGGGGCCAGCCAGGCTCATGCTGTCGCCGGCCTTGGCCATGCCGGTCAGGAAGCTGCTCATCAGGCCGCCGGGTACGTTGCGGATCAGGAAACTGACCTCACCGTCGCGCTGCAACGAACTGAAGGAATAGGCGCGGGTCTGCTCGCTGCCGGGAATCCCCAGGTTCACGTACTGCCCCGGCAGGAACGCCAGTTTGCTCAAGGCCTCGCCCTTGATCGACAGCGCGATGGTGCTGTCGGACAACTGGCGCACGGCGCTGATGGTCGCCTCAAAACTGGCCTGACGGGTGCGGCAGACCTCCGAGGAGGTCGGCACCCGCACCACGCAATCGCTTTGGGCGCGCATCTGGCAGGTCAGGACAAAACCCTGCTCGGCCTCTTCAGGGCTGAGGGCGTCTTCGATGTATTCCTCACCAAGATCGTAAGTGCCGGCTTCGGCAAAACATTTGCAGGTACCGCAGGCACCGTCGCGGCAGTCCAGCGGAATATTGATGCCCTGGCGGTACGCGGCATCGGCCACGGTTTCGCCGGCATTTGCGTCGATGAATCGGGTGACGCCGTCTTCAAAGTTGAATGCAATGGAATGGGTCATGACGGCCGCCTCACAGGTGGTAAACATCGATGACCTGACGAACGTAGTCGTTCTTCAGGATCACTTTCTTGGCCTTGATCAACGGGTTTTCACCGCGCACGTCGAGGGTGTAGAAACTGCTGCCGAAATAGCTGTCGACGGTTTTGTAGCGAAAGCTCAGGGTGTGCCAGTTGAAGCGCACCTTGCACAATCCGTCAGCCTGTTCAAGCAGCTCGATGTTGCTGATGTTGTGGGAGGTGCGGGTGTCCGGCACGCTGGCGCTGGAGCGCTCGGTCTTGATGCGGAAGATGCGGTCTTCCAGGCCCGTGCGGTTGCCGTACCAGATCAGCGAGATTTCCCGCTGTGGGTCCTCGGTCAATTCGTCATTGTCGTCCCAGGACGGCATCCAGTACGTCGCGTCCGGGGCATACAGTTCCAGCCATTCGTCCCACTGCCGATCGTCGAGGTAGCGCGCTTCGCGGTAGAGAAAATCACGCACGCTGTCGTAGGTGATGGTCATTGCACGTCCTCCACGGCGATCAGTTCCGATTGCTCATCAGCCAGGGCCTTGAGCATGGTCTGCTGCCAGTACTTGTGTTGCAGCACGAACAGACCTTCGTCTTCGGTGCGTACGCCACTGAGCAACGGGTGCAGGTCAATCTCTTTGGCGGCCTCGTCAGCGCCTTCGATCCAGTGCTCGGCACCACGGGACATGTCGTTCCAGGTGGTGACGCTGCCCTGATAGCTGGTCTGGCAGGAGCGGAATTCTTCCAGGTCGTCCGGAGTGGCCATGCCGCTGACGTTGAAGAAGTCCTCGTACTGACGAATCCGGCTGGAACGGGCGTGGTCGCTCTCGCCCTTGGGGGCGATGCAGTAAATGGTGATTTCCGTGCGGTTGACCGAGATCGGCCGGGCGATGCGGATCTGCGAGCTGAACTGGTCCATCAGGTACACGTTGGGGTAAAGGCACAAATTGCGCGAGTTCTCGATCATCCAGTCGGCGCGGGCCTTGCCGAAGTCTTGCGCCAGTTCGTCGCGACGCTCGTACAGCGGACGGTCCTCGGGGTTGGCCCAGCGGGTCCAGAGCAGCATGTGGCCCTTGTCGAAGGAATAGAAACCACCACCCTGCTTGGCCCAGCTGCCGGCGCTCATGGTCGGATTGCTGTCGCCGGCCTCGCGCTGCTTGCGCTGATTCTGGGTAGCCGCGTAGTTCCAGTGCACGGAGCTGACGTGGTAGCCGTCGGCGCCGTTTTCGGCGGTGAGTTTCCAGTTGCCTTCGTAGATGTAGCTCGAAGAACCACGCAGCACTTCCAGGCCATCAGGCGACTGATCGACGATCATGTCGATGATCTTCGCCGACTCGCCCAGGTGCTCGACCAGTGGCAGCACATCGGCCTTGAGGCTGCCGAACAGGAAGCCGCGATAGGACTCGAAACGCGCGACGCGGGTCAGGTCGTGGGAGCCTTCGCAGTTGAAGCTCGCCGGGTAGCCGGCGTTGGCCGGATCCTTGACCTTTAGCAGCTTGCCGGAGTTGTTGAAGGTCCAGCCGTGGAACGGGCAGGTGTAGGAGCTCTTGTTGCCGGACTTGTGCCGGCACAGGGTCGCGCCGCGGTGGCTGCAGGCATTGATGAAGGCGTTGAGTACACCGTCCTTGTTGCGTGCGATGAAGATCGACTGGCGCCCCATGGTGGTGGTGTAGAAATCGTTGATATTGGGAATCTGGCTTTCGTGTGCCAGGTAGAGCCAGTTGCCCTCGAAGATGTGCTGCATCTCCAGATCGAACAACCGGGGGTCGGTGAACATCTCGCGCTTGCAGCGATAGAGGCCCTGCTCGGGATCGTCTTCAAGCAGGGAATGCAAATATTCGGGTCGCAGGGACATGGCCGCCGCCTCCATTGTTATTGTTCAGGCAGGGCCATGCTAGGACGGGGGGTCAGGCTGGAGTATCCGCGGGGTGCAGACCTTTATCCGTTTTGTGCAGTCACTGGTGGTGTGTCAGGCGCCATCAATGGTGAATGTACCGGCCCCATCGCGAGCAAGCTCGCTCCCACAGTGATTTCGGTTGAACGCAAATTTTGCATCCAGCCAATAACACTGTGGGAGCGAGCTTGCTCGCGATGGGGCCAGACCAGACAACATCAAACTTGAAAGCTCAATGCCGGCGCTTGAGGGTATCGGACGGCAACTCGCCGAACTGCTTGCGGTAGCTGTCGGAGAACCGGCCAAGGTGCAGGAAGCCGTAGTCCATCGCCACTTCGGTGACGTTGCGCACGTTGCAGGTCGGGTCGCGCAAGCAGGCGTTGATGCGTTGCAGGCGTTTCTGGCGCTGGTAGTTTTTTGGCGTGACGCCGGCATTGCGCTCGAACAGTCCGTACAAGGAACGCAGGCTCATGTGCGCCTGGCGCGCCAGTGCTTCGCTGTCGATGTCCTGCTTGAGGTTATTGGCGATGTAATCGGCAATCGCCTCGAACGTGGCCGTCTGCGAGCCCAGTTCGAGGCGGCAGACATTGGTTTTCATCAGGCTGAGCATCTTGCTGACGATGATCTGCGTGTAATGCTCCTGCACCCTGGGGATCTGCTCGGTGGATTCGGCCTCCTGGCAGATCATCGCCAACAGGTTGACGAAACCTTCCAGTTCATTGAGCTGATAACGGTTTTCCAGAAACCGCACGCCCTGCCCCGGATAGCGCCAGCGCTGCTCATCGCAGACCGATTCAAACAAGCGGGTCGGGACTTTGAGGATGAATTTTTCGCAATCGGCGGAGTACGTCAGGTCCACCGGATCATCGGGATTGATCAACAGCAGCTCGCCGGGGGCGAAGTAATGTTCCTGGCCGTGGCCACGCCACAGGCAATTGCCGCGCAGCAGCACTTGCAGGTGATAAATGCTGTCCAGCGCACCGGACGTCACGCGCACACTGGCACCGTAACTGATGCGGCACAGGTCGAGGCTGGCGAACTTGCGATGATCGAGGCTGGCCAGCGGACTGCCGGCGCGGGGCATGAGAATGCAGTGGTTGCCGACGTGCTGATTGACGTAGCCCGATACCGCATAAGGGTCGGCATGGTCGAACACTCTGCTGCGCTGGCTCAACAGTTGAGCTTGCATCATCGGGTCACTCTCATTGTTGTTATAGGTTGCGTCGGGCCATTCTAGAACAGTGCGTCTGTGGCTTGAGACATTCCAGACCGTTAACCAAAACCCCTTGTGGGAGCGAGCTTGCTCGCGATTGCGGCCTACCATTCAACATCTATGTTGACTGGCACTCCGCAATCGCGAGCAAGCTCGCTCCCACAGGGTGGTGATCCCACAGGGTCGTGCGATCAGTCCTCGAGTGCGCGGACCCGCTCGTGGCGTTGCTGCTCTTCAGGCTGGGCAGACGACTGCAAGGTGAAGTCGAACTCGATTTCGGCAAAGCGACCGCTCACACCATGGGCCGCCGCGCGCTGCTGATCGTCACTGAAGGTGATTTTGGCGATCAATTCGTCGCGGGTGGCGTAGGCGAAATCGTCATGCAGGTACTGATCGCCGTCGAGGTTGATCTGGGTGGTCAGGTGGCGATGATCCGGCGCGGAAATGAAGAAGTGCACGTGCGCCGGGCGCTGACCATGACGACCCAGTTGATCGAGCAGTTGCTGGGTCGGACCGTCCGGTGGGCAGCCGTAGCCCGAGGGCACGATGCTACGGAAACGGTAGCGACCTTCGGCGTCGGTCACGATGCGGCGACGCAGGTTGAATTCCGACTGCGTGGTATCGAAGTACGAGTAGGTGCCACCGGTGTTGGCGTGCCAGACGTCTACCACGGCGCCAGCCAGGGGTTCGCCAGCGGTGTTGAACACGCGGCCCTGCATGAACAGGGTCACGCCCGGATCGACGCCATCGTCGAGGCGCGCTTCGCCCTCGGACAGCGGCGCACCGGCCACGTACAGCGGGCCTTCGATGGTGCGCGGCGTGCCGCCGGACTTGCCGGCCTGTTCGTCTTCGGCGTCCATCAACAGGTCGAGGTAATGTTCCAGCCCGACACCGGCCACCAGCAGCCCCGCTTCCTGGCGCGCACCCAGCACGTTGAGGTAGTTGACGGCTTTCCAGAACTCTTCCGGGGTCACGGCCAGGTCTTCGATGATGTTCACCGAATCACGCAGGATGCGGTACACCAGCGCCTTGGTCCGTGGGTTACCGGCGTCGTTGAGCAGGCCGCTGGCTTCTTCGAGAAATTTCTGGACTTCGGCAGTGTGGGAAATCTTGACGTTCATTCTGGGTTCCTCATCTTGTAATTATTAGCGTAGCGCGCTGAACAGGCTGGGCTCAGCGGTCATCGTCACGGATGGAAGAAGGATGCCGGCACATCGCGTCGATCTCGATGGCCATGTACGGAAACAGTGGCAATTGCATCAGCAGGTCATGCAGTTCCTGAACGCTGTCGACATCGAACACGCTGTAGTTGGCGTAGTGCCCGGCGATGCGCCACAGGTGGCGCCACTTGCCCTGCTCCTGCAGGCGCTGGGCCAGGGCTTTTTCGTCAGCCTTCAATTTGGCCGCCGCTTCGGGATTCATGTCGACCGGCAGGTTCACGGTCATTTTTACGTGGAACAGCATAATGCTCTCCTCAGGCTTGATGAATGGCGGTGGATGTCTTGTCGCGGCGGAAGAACGCCAGGCGCTCTTCATCCAGGCTCAGGCCCAGACCCGGGGTGTTCGGCACATGCAGTTCAAAATCGCGATAGACCAGCGGTTCTCTGAGAACGTCTTCGGTCAGCAGCAGCGGGCCGAACAGTTCGGTGTCCCACGCCAGCTTGTTCAGGGTGACGAAGGCATGAGCCGAGGCCATGGTACCCAGGCCACCTTCAAGCATGGTGCCGCCGTACAGGGCGATGCCGGCCGCTTCGGCGATGGAGGCGGTGCGCAGTACGGCACGTGGGCCACCGTTCTTGGCGATCTTCAGGGCAAATACCGAAGCGGCACCTTCGCGGGCCAGGTTGAACGCATCTTCCACGCATTCGATGGATTCGTCGGCCATGATCGGCGCCGGGCTCATGGCATTCAGGCGGGCCATGCCGGCGCGGTTGTTGCGCGAGATCGGCTGTTCGATCAGGTCGATGCCGTTGGTTCCGAGGATCCGGCAGGCACGAATCGCGACGGCTTCGTCCCATGCCTGGTTGACGTCGACCCGCACACTGGCGCGGTCACCCAGGGCTTTTTTGATGGCGATAACGTGGGCCAGATCGCGATTGACCTCACCGGCACCGATCTTCAGTTTGAAGATGCGGTGGCGGCGCAGGTCGAGCATTTTTTCCGCTTCGGCGATGTCTTTTGCGGTGTCGCCGCTGGCCAGGGTCCAGGCCACGGGCAGCGCGTCGCGAACCCGGCCGCCAAGCAATTCGCTGACCGGCAGGCCGAGGCGTTTGCCCTGGGCGTCGAGCAGCGCGGTTTCGATACCGGATTTGGCGAAGGTGTTGCCACGGATGCTGCGCTCCAGGCGCAACATGGCGGCATTGACGTTGCCGCTGTCCTGGCCCATCAACAACGGTACGAAGTGCGTGTCGATGTTGGTCTTGATGCTGTCCGGGCTTTCATTGCCGTAGGCCAGGCCACCGATGGTGGTGGATTCGCCGATGCCTTCGATGCCGTCGGCGCAACGCACGCGGATGATCACCAGGGTCTGGTTCTGCATGGTGTGCATCGCCAGCTTGTGCGGGCGGATGGTCGGCAGATCGACGATGATCGTCTCGATCGACTCAATGGCTGTTGCAAGCATTTCGATACCCGTCAGGTTCTTGGAGTTCTGGAATCGATTCTCGTACGGCTTTTTTCGCGATGCCAATATAGAATTGGTCTGACTTGATACCTTAAAGGTATGCAACTGATCAGCATCTGGAGGCTCCATGGAACTGCGTCACCTGCGTTATTTCCAGGTATTGGCTCAATCCCTCAACTTCACCCGCGCCGCAGAGCTGTTGCACATCGCCCAACCGCCCCTGAGCCGGCAGATCCAGCAACTGGAGGACGAACTGGGGGTGATGCTGTTGGAGCGCGGCCGACCGCTGAAGTTGACCGACGCCGGGCGGTTTTTCCATGAGCACTCCACCGCCCTGCTCGAACAACTGAACAAGGTCTGCGACAACACGCGGCGTATCGGGTTGGGTGAAAAGACCTGGCTGGGTATCGGTTTTGCGCCGTCGACGCTGTACGGCGTGCTGCCGGAACTGATCCGCCGCTTGCGCAGCGGTGAGCCACTGGAGCTCGAGCTGGGGCTGTCGGAAATGACCACGTTGCAACAGGTGCAGGCGCTCAAGGCCGGGCGCATCGACATCGGTTTCGGCCGGATCCGCATCGACGACCCGGCCATCGTCCAGACCGTGCTCACCGAAGACCGCCTGGTCGCCGCCCTGCCCGCCGGGCATCCGCTGCTCGCCGGTCCCATCAGCCTGCGGGAACTGGCCAAGGAACCCTTTGTGCTGTACCCCGGCAACCCACGGCCGAGTTACGCCGACCATGTGATTGCCCTGTTCGAGTCCTATGGCGTGCGCATCCACGTCGCGCAATGGACCAACGAGCTGCAAACGGCGATCGGTCTGGTGGGGGCAGGCATCGGGGTCACACTGGTGCCGGCCTCGGTGCAATTGCTGCACCGCGACGACATCGGTTTCACGCCATTGCTGGAAGACAACGCCACCTCGCCGATCATTCTCAGCCGACGGGTGGGCGATGTGTCGCCAGGGTTGAACCATTGTTTGCGGATGATTGATGAGCTGTTGCCACCGGCGATTTAAGGCAATAAATACCTGTGGCGAGGGAGCTTGCTCCGCAGGGGCGCGCAGTTGCCCATCTGCACGTTTTCTAATGGGCGTTTGCGCCCCAGATCCAGTTCCAGAACCCCGGCAACTCGACCGGCTGCGAATCGTCGCGCACGGTTCGCGCCATGGCCGCGCGCTGCAACGCGGACTGATCGTCGTAAAACGGCTTGTCGGCGGTTTTCACCCCGGTCTCCCGGGCGCTGTCGAGCAGGATCTGCAGGTATTCGCGGGTATGCCGGGCGGTATAGCGGTTGAGGTCGTGGAAGGTCACCACCACCGGAATGACCCCATCGACCACCGGCAATTCGCCGCGGGCAATGCGTTCGCGAACTTCAGACATCGAGCGCAGCATGTGCGAGCGCCGCCGGGGGCTGGCGTTGAAGCCCCAGATCTTGCCGTCATTGGCGCTCAAGTCGGTGAGCAGCACGTGCAGGCCATGCCGCTGATAGGCGGCGAAGGTGCGTTTGTCGTAGTTCCAGAATGGCGGGCGCAGCAGAACTGGCGGGGCACCGGTAATCGCGGCGATGTCGGCGCTGCCATCGGTCAGGGACTGTTCCAGCTCCTGGGGCTCCAGCGAGCGATGATTGGTGTGCCAGGGCGTGGCGGTGTGGAAGCCCAGGATATGACCTTCGGCGTGTTCGCGGCGCATGATGTCCCGACCCAACTCGCTACCGCCGGCTCGCGGCGCACGGGTTTGCACGAAGAACACGGCTTTGATGCCCGGTTGCAGCGGGTTTTGCGCCAGGCTCTCGAGCACCGTGACGGTCGGATTCCACCAGCTCGATGCACTGGGACCGTCATCGAAGGTCAACAGAAAGCGGATGGGGGGTTGTGCACTCAGACGCTGTTCGGTCTGCGGGGTCATTTCGATGGGCGCCGCAATGCACCCCAGCAGACCTACTGCCAAGGCGCACACCGTTAAACACTTGAACAACTGTTTCATCTTTTGCCTTGGGTCAGACCATCACGGTCGCTGCTTCAACTGGCAGGAATCCTTCGCCCGTTCATCCGTCGCTGGCCCGCATCGAGACGGCGGGCCGAGGTTGGATAAGGTACACAGAGTTTGGTTCCAGTGCTTGCCAAGCCCGTTTCGTCGCCACCAACTAAACTGAAAAAAATGCTCAACCAGGGTGTCAGGCCATGTGCGGACGACTGTCGCAATACCGTGGAATCCACGACTTCGTGGCGGTGCTGAGCATCCCCGACGCGCTGATCAACCGCGTCGGTAACGAACCCTTGGCGCACTACAACGCCGCGCCCACCACGCCACTCGCCCTGCTGCATCTGGAGAACGAGCGGCTTCATGCCGACTTGGTGCGCTGGGGTTGGCGACCGCACTGGGCGACGGATCGCACGGAGCCGGTCAATGCCCGGGTCGAAAAAGTCGCCCACGGTCCGTACTTCCGGGCGATCTGGCCCCATCGCGCGATCTGCCCGATTGATAACTGGTTCGAATGGGTCGACGCCGGTGACGGTAACAAACAGCCGTGGTTGATCCGGCGACGGAACCGGGCTCCGGTTTTCTGTGCGGCGATCGGCCAGTACCCCATCGGCGGAGCCCCTCACAGAGAGCACGACGGTTTCGTGATCCTGACGGCCGACAGCGCAGGCGGCATGCTTGACGTGCATGACCGACGACCGGTGGTGTTCTCACCCGAGCTGGCGCGGGAATGGCTGGACCCGGCCACGCCCAAGGAACGAGCCGAGGAAATGGCGTTATCCCAGGGCGAGGTCAGTGATGTATTTGAGTGGTACAAGGTCGACARGGCCGTTGGCAATGTCAGGAACCAGGGCGCCGCGCTGATTAAAGAAATTCCATGAACCTGTCAATAACGACAAAGCCCCGCTCAATGGCGGGGCTTTGTCGTATTCGCGTGCCGGTCAGAACTTGCGGTCAGGCTCTGACAGTTCCTTACCGTCGTCAGGATGCTTCCAGTCCGGTATCGAACGTTTCTGCTGCTCAATCTCTTCTTCCGTGGGTTCGTCCTCGTCTTCTTCCAGGTCCGGTTGCTTGGGTTCATTGGCCATGTTCACCTCGCTTCCTGAAGGGATCGGTCATCAACTTAAGCTTAGATCAGTTCCCCTGCCCCGCTCAAAGCCACCAGCGCAACAAAAAGAAGAAGCCCATGCTCAACAGCATGCTGAGCAACGTATTGCGCGTGTAAACCACCAGCCCGACCGCCACCAGCGAGCTGATCAGATAGGGATTGTCCCAGTGCAGGTTCAGCTGTTTTTCCGGCATGAACACAATCGGCCCACAGATCGCGGTCAACATGCCCGGCACGGCAAACCCGAGAAACTGCCGGGCATTGCTGCTCAAGCGCACCGGCAATCGCGGTTCCAGAAAAACATAGCGGTTGAGGAACACCAACACGCCCATTCCGACAATCACTGCCCAGACCATCATGTGCGTCCACCGTAGAATTTATTGCAGACAAACCCCGCGGTCATCCCCGCCAGCCCCGAGAGCACCAGCGCCGAGCCCCATTGCCAGTAGCTGAACAGCACCGAACAGAACAGCGACACCGCCACGCACACCACGGTCGGCACGTTGCGCACCACCGGGGTGATCAGGGCAATGAAGGTGGCCGCGATGGAGAAATCCAGGCCCAGGTGCTCAAGGCCGGGAATGCTGCTGCCAAGCACAATCCCCGCCAGGGTGAACAGGTTCCAGGCGATGTAGAACGTCAGGCCCACGCCCAGGGCGTACCAGCGGTTGAACTGCTGTTTGTCGTGCTGGCTGGTCAAGGCGAACAACTCGTCGGTGAGCAAAAAACCCAGGCCCGCGCGCCAGCGCCCCGGTAAAGGAGCAATCACCGAGCGCATGCTCATGCCGTAAAGCAGATGCTGGGAGGTCAGCAGCAACGTGGTCAGCAAGATCGAAAAAATCCCGGCACCGCCCTTGAGCATGCCAATGGCCACCAGTTGCGCGGCGCCGGCAAACACAATGCCCGACAAACCCTGACCTTGCAGGGGTGTGAGGTTGGCTTCGATGGCCATGGATCCGGCCAGCAAGCCCCAGGGCGCGGTGGCCAGGGACAACGGCATGATCGCCGCAGCGCCGCGTAAAAAGGCACTGCGGGGCATGAGTGAGTTGGACATAACGTTCTACAGACAGGGAAAGACCCCGGACTGTGCCAGCAGTCGCGGCCCAAGGCTTGAACAATCTTGCTCAATGATACGACTGTGTGCCATTCATCGGCTGCCCGCTTGATTCAGCAAAGTGGTAACAACATGATGGCGCTGCATTTTCATCGAGGCAGGCCCTTCATGAGTTCAGTGGATACCGACAGCGACGTTTATAAAACCCTGCTTGAGTCGACCCGGGCGATTCCCTGGCGCATCGACTGGAAAACCATGACGTTCAGCTACATCGGACCACAGATCGAAGAATTGCTGGGCTGGAAGCAGGACAGTTGGGCGTCGGTCAACGACTGGGTCGAGCGCATGCACCCGGATGATCGCGACTACGTGATGGACTTCTGCGTCTCGCAATCGCGCGCCGGTATCGATCACGAAGCCGACTATCGCGCACTCACCGAAAGCGGCGAGTACGTGTGGATCCGCGATGTGGTGCACGTCGTGCGCAAGGGCGGTGAAGTCGAGGCGCTGGTGGGCTTCATGTTCGATATCAGCGAGCGCAAGAAAACCGAAGAACACCTGATCCGCCTGCAAAAGCAGCTTGAAGAGTATTCCTTCCAGGACGGCCTGACCGGCATCGCCAACCGGCGCATGTTCGACACCGTGCTGGAACGCGAGTGGAACCACGCCCAGCGCACCGGCCTGCCATTGTCGGTGCTGGTGCTGGATATCGATTACTTCAAGCAATACAACGACCATTACGGCCACATCAAGGGCGACGAATGCCTGCGCCGCGTGGCCCAGACCTTGTCCCTGGCGGCGAACCGGCCACGGGATTTCATTGCGCGGATCGGCGGTGAAGAGTTTGTCTGGCTGCTGCCGGAAACCGATGCCGAGTCCGCGCGGATGGTGGCGCACAAATGCCTGCACCTGATTCGCCAGCAGCAGATTCCCCATGAGTTTTCCAGGGTGTCGAACTTGCTGAGCGTCAGCCTCGGTGTCGGCACCACCGGCGTTTCAGTGCATGCCACGGCGCTGGAGTTCATCGAACAGGTCGATCAGCTGCTCTACAAGGCCAAGCACAATGGCCGGATGCGCGCGGAGTTCGCTGATTTTCGTGGTTGACAAACGGCGCTCCGGCTTTTAAAACTGGGCGCCTCACTCAGGGTGTAAGCAAGTATGTCCGCAACCTTCAACCTCAACACTTCCGTCATTGGCTTGATTGCCAAGGCGCAAGGTTGCGTTGCGCACGCCCTCAAATCGAAGAAACAGTCGCTCATGTGACCGGGGCGCGCTGTCCCGTCAGATGAGCTGACAGGACATTGAGCGCGACGGACCACCCTCCCCTTGCTTACTCTCCTTCCATGCCCCTGACGGTGACGAAATCGGTCAACCATCAGGAGAAAGTGCATGTCTGCGTTTCAAGGTATCTGGGTTCCACTGGTCACACCGTTCCACAACGGCGCCATCGATTTCGCCGGCTTGCGGCGGCTGGTCAGCCATTTGCTGGAAAAAGGTGTCGACGGCCTCATCGTTTGCGGCACCACCGGCGAACCGGCGGCGATGGGCAAACATGAGCAACTGGCGGTGCTGGATGCCGTGCTGGAGCTGGCGCCGGCGCAACGGGTGGTCATGGGCCTGGCCGGAAACAACCTGACCGAGTTGTTGCAATTCCAGAGCGAGATCCTCGAGCGCCCGGTGGCTGGCCTGCTGGTGCCGGCGCCGTATTACATCCGACCGTCCCAGGCCGGCCTCGAAGCGTTTTTCCGCACGGTCGCCGATGCCTCCAGTGTTCCGCTGATTCTCTACGACATCCCTTACCGTACCGGCGTGGCCTTCGAACAGGCGACCCTGCTCAACATCGTCGCCCACGAGCGCATCGTCGCCATCAAGGATTGCGGCGGTAATTTTTCGAACACCCTCGCCTTGCTCAACAGCGGCCATGTCGACGTGCTGTGCGGCGAAGACAACCAGATCTTCAACGCCCTGTGCCTGGGTGCCAAAGGCGCGATTGCCGCGTCGGCGCATGTCCATCCCGAACTGTTCGTGCAATTGCACCGGCAGATCCGCGACAACCAATTGGCTGAAGGCCGCGCCACGTTTTTCCGATTGCTGGCGCTGATCAACAGCCTGTTCCTGGAGCCCAACCCGGCCCCGGTAAAAACCGCACTCGCCCTGCAAGGCTTGATCGGTGACGAACTGCGCGCACCGATGCAGCGCAGCAGTGAATCGATGACCGAGCGTTTGAAAGGCGTGCTCAGCGCATTGGGCCGCGACAATCGATAGAGCGCCCGCCGCCGGCCCGAGTACCATGGAGCGATTCGATCAGCCTTCAGGGGCACCGACATGCTGTACCGAATCGCCGCCGACGGGCTGATGCTGTTTCACCTGTCGTTCATTGTGTTCGTGTTGTTCGGCGGGTTGCTGGTACTCAAATGGCGCCACCTGATCTGGTGGCACCCGCCCGCTGCGCTGTGGGGTATGGCGGTGGAATTCTTCCACCTGCCCTGCCCGCTGACCGACTGGGAAAACCGCATGCGTCATGGAGCCGGGCAAACCGGCTATGGCGGTGGATTCATCGAGCATTACGTTTGGCCGGTGATTTACCCGGCAGGCCTGACGCCCGGCATTCAGTTGGGATTGGGCGCTGTGGTACTGGTACTCAACGTACTGGTTTATCTTCGAGTGATCAGAAAGTGGAAGTGCCCCTGAAAGATCGCAGCCTGCGGCAACCCCTTTTCCAGAGCAAAGAGTTGAATCGGGCGAGTAGTTTGTAGGAACTGACTTACTCGAAAAATGGAAAAGGAGCTGAAAACGCAGGAACAGTCCGACTTAACAATCTATCTACAACCGTCAATAGTACCCCCTATTAAAAAAGCTTAAACCGCAATGGGGGCATCATGAATCGCACCACACCGTCAGTCACTGGCGACGCTTCGACATTCGATCGATTACGAGCTGTCTGGAAAGAAATCCTCGGCCACCAGGCCATCTCGGCCGACAGCGATTTTTTTGAATGCGGCGCGACTTCCCTATCGGTCACGATGCTGCTTGGCAGAATTGCCAACCTGTTCAATGTTGACCTGACACCCAAAGATATTTTCGACCATCCGACACTGGCTCAGCAGACGGGCTTGCTCAACGGCAGCGCCCGCGAAGGTAGTGAAAACAACCTATTGCTGGACGCCCATGCCTGGCGCAAGCGAGAAGGTGAAGATACGCCCGGACTGGCTCAACGCGAGGTCCTTGAAAAGCCCCCCGAAACCCCGGCCTATCTGGAAAATGTGGTGATGGCGTTTTACATTCGAGGCGAGTGTTCAGTGGCCAGGGTTCGCGAAGCCTTCGGCGCCGTACTTGAACAGCAACCGGCGTTACGTTGCAGTTTCGGGTTCAACTCACAAGGCCAGTGGCGTCGCTCACAACACGCCCTTGATAAGTTCCCGTTGCCTTTTCACCTGATAAACCTGGCGCTTGAAAGCGATATCAGTCGAACCGTGACCGATCTGATCGCTGAAGAAACATTGACCGCTTTTGACCTGGGACATCCACCGTTGATTCGGGCAACCTACCTTGAATGCCAAGGGACGGATGACGTGCTGATCATCACCGCCCATCACATAGCATTCGATGGCTGGTCAGGTGCAGTACTGATGGACCAGCTTTGCGCGCACTATCAGTCATTACTCGCTACCGGCRTGCCTGACAAAGCCAAATACTGCCTGCAATACGCAGACTATACCGATGCCCAACATCAACGTCTGGCTGAAAACCTGCTGGGTAAACATAGCGATTTTTGGCAAGAGACACTGAAACAATTACCCGAACCCTTTCCACTGCGCGGCGCTGTTGAGCGGCCTCGGCAATTTACTTATCGCAGTGCCGTTCTACCGCTCAATCTGGATGTGCAATACCCCGCAATCGCGCAATTGTGCAGCCGAACGGGCTTGAGCCTTTATACCGTTATCCTCACTGCGTTTCTGGTTTCTCTCGCCAGAAACACAGGCACGACCGACCTCTACGTACGCTCTCCGGTGGCTAACCGGACCGACGCGGCCCTGGAGCCGGTAGTGGGGTATTTTGTTCACCCCATGGTGATTCGCCCCCGGCTTTGTGAATGGTCGTCTTCTCTGCGGCTGCTGGAGCAGGTCAATCATTGTGTGTTGGATGCCTATGGCCACGCCATGCTGCCGCCGCATATTTTTGAGGCGCACTGTTCGCCCCGCGCTGTCGCTTACGGCTCCCGATTTCCCTATTGGTATAACCACCATAACTATCCCTCGCGGCAGCGCCAATTAGGCACATCACAGCTCCACGGTATCGGGGTTCCGTCCAGCGGGATCAAGACCGATGTTTCGCTTAACACACTACGTACCGAAAGCGGATTGGTCGGCAGTCTTTCCTACTACCGTGACGCCATTCCTGAAGATTGTGTGCAAAGCCTGCTGGTCAGCTTCAAGCAGGCATTGGACGAGTTACTTGCCATCGGAAAGTAATTGCAAGTAGTGGTGCAGTGTTAAGGCACACTCTTTACAGGAGGCGATCATTGTGATCGGTCAACTCACTGAAACACCTGAAAACAGCGATACATCGTTACTTCTGCATTTAGATGAACTGCCTGAGCTTGTAGAGAAGACAGCGAAATTCAGTGGCCGCTGCGAGGTTGTCCGGCAACTGGAGGAGCGCTTCGATGCGTTGCTGTTCGATCGCCGCCGCTACCGTTTACAACTGACGCCGGCGGGTGAACTGCTGGTCAGCGAAGCGGCGCGGCTGATGCAGGACCCTCAGTTGGCAATCACGCTCATGTTCCGCCCACTGGCCTTGGCCACGTACAGCGCCTTGTCTGCCGCACCAAACAAGTCTTCGGGGCGGACCTGGGAATCGGCATTGCTGGCACACACGCCGACGCTGACAGTCACGGTACCTTGCGGGCTGTCACTATGAGCAATTTCGGCCTGTAGCACCGCGCGGCGGATTTTCTCCGCCACCAGAAATGCCCCCACGTAATCGGAGCCAGGCAGCACCACGGCGAACTCTTCGCCACCATAACGGGCGGCCAGGTCACCGGGGCGCTTGATGTTGTCCGTGATGATCGCACTGACCTTGCGCAAACACTCATCACCGGCCAGGTGGCCGTAGCGGTCGTTGAACGGTTTGAAATGATCGACATCGATCATCAGCAGCGCCAACCCGGCCTGGCTGCGTCGGGCGCGCCCCATTTCGGCATCGATGAAAGCGTCGAGCTGACGCCGGTTGGCCAACCCCGTCAGCCCGTCCTTGAGGGCCAGGCCCTCGAGGTTGCGATTGACCTCCAGAAGCTTGTCCTGGGTGTCCAGCAACTCGACCTGCACCAGATTCTGCTGCTTCATCAGCTTGATAAGCCGCAACCCCAGTACCCCGAGAAAACTCAGCAACAGCGTGACGATGCAGACGCTGAGCAGGGTTTCCCGGCGCCAACCGGCAAGCACTTCATCCTTGTTCAGCGCGGTAAAAACGATCAGCGGATAATCCTCGACCCGGCGGTACCCTATCACCCGCTCGACACCATCGACAATCGACCTGATCGTGGCCGTACCCGTGTCGCCCTTGGGCAACAACTGAGTGAACAATGGGCTCTTGGCGAGGCTGGAGCCGATATCCGTCTCCTTGAAGGGTCTGCGGATGACAATGCTGGAATTGTCGGCGATCAGGTTGATCACGCCATTACTGCCCATGTCGATGCTGTCGTAGAGTTGCAGGAAATGGCTGAGGTAAATCGTCGCCAGCGCCACGCCGGCAAAGCTGCCATCGGGATGATTGACCCGGCGCGAAACCGTCATGATCCATTCACCGGTTGAACGGCTCTTGATCGACGGCCCGATGTGCGGCCCGCGGCTGGGGTTGTCGCGATGGAAGATGAAGTATTCGCGGTCGGAATTGTTGACGCCGGTCTGGCCGGCGCCATTGGAGTTGGCGATCCACTGCCCTTTTTCGTCGTAAACGAACAGGCCGTGGAGCTGGCTCAACTCACGGCGCTGGACGTTGAGCAATTTTGGCAGCCGGGATTGATCCACTCCTTCGTGCTCCAGACGATCGACCAGGGTGAACAGCAGCGTGTCGGCCTGCTTGATCGTTGCCTGCGCTTGCGAGGCCAGGCTCTGCGCAAGGTTGGACATCTCCACTTCCTTGTCATGCAGCAGGTACTGGCGTGAACTCCAGACCTCCCAGATCACGATAGCCATCATCGACAGGCACACCGCCGCCAGCAGGATCACCGCCGAACGGAGTTTGAGTCGGGGCACGGCTGGCCGGAGCATTTCAATAGGATCGTTGATCGACGGATGTCGCATGGTGCTCCCTGATTGTCTGTGACAGGGCGAGTCTTCCTGATCGCCGCTTTAGCTCACTATGCCTGCTACAGGCCTGCAATGATGTTAGCGCGTCGCCTGCTTTACCGCCTCCAGCCACGCCGGATCAAGCCACGTCTGCCCGGGATCGATGCCCAGCGCTTGCATCCGCGCCTTATGTTGGTCCATTTCGTGGATCAACTGGCCATGGTCGCTTGAGTTACCATCGAGCTGATGCATCTGGTTCAACCCCAGATGGTAGAAACGCAACAGCTTCATGGCAACCGGATCACCCTGTTCCACGGCCGCCGTTACATGATGCATGACATTGGTGATGCTCATCAGGCTACGCTTGAGCTGCCAACTGTAGACCGCCGGCGCCATCCATGCCTGGCGCCAGAATACTTTGCGCATCAGCGCCGCCATCGCCAGCACGGCCACAAACACGCCACCGACGTTGAAGCGCAGATTTTCGCCCCCCGGCGTGCCGAACAGAGCCACCGCCGCCGTGGACAGAATCATCGCCAGCGCCAGAAAGATCAGGGCAATGATGACCGTGCTGCGCCGCGTCTGTTGCCGGTAGGTGTCGGCGTTCATCGGCTGGATTTCGAACATTGCGTCGGGTTTCCTGAGCTTCAATGGTAAAAAGGGGTCCGGGACAAAAAGACAGCAGGCCATTATCGCCTCTGCGAGGGATTTAGCTATGCTGGGGCTTCTTTTCATCTGTTCATCGTCAGCGGGGGACATGGCGAGACCATGCAGTTCGTGCCATCTTCTTTCATGAATACACATTATTCGGATGTCATTCGTGGTTGCTGTGTGAATGACATCGTTTTAAGGATCATTGAATGACCCAACGCCAAGTTATCGACGCCTCCGTCAGCCCCAAAGGCAGCCTGGAAACGCTCTCGCAGCGGGAAGTCCAGCAATTGAGCGAAGCCGGTTCCGGCAGCACCTACACCCTCTTCCGCCAGTGCGCCCTGGCCATCCTCAACACTGGCGCCCATGTCGACAACGCCAAGACCATTCTTGAAGCCTATAAAGATTTTGAAATCCGCATTCACCAGCAGGACCGCGGCGTACGCCTGGAACTGCTGAACGCCCCGGCCGACGCCTTCGTTGACGGCGAAATGATCGCCAGCACCCGGGAAATGCTGTTCAGCGCCCTGCGTGACATCGTCTACACCGAAAACGAACTCGACAGCCAACGCATCGACCTGAGCAACTCCCAGGGCATCAGCGACTACGTCTTCCACCTGCTGCGCAACGCCCGCACCCTGCGTCCCGGTGTCGAACCGAAGATCGTGGTGTGCTGGGGCGGGCATTCGATCAACACCGAAGAATACAAATACACCAAGAAAGTCGGCCATGAACTGGGCCTGCGCAGCCTGGACATCTGCACCGGTTGCGGCCCCGGCGTGATGAAAGGCCCGATGAAAGGCGCAACCATCGCCCACGCCAAGCAACGCATCCACGGCGGTCGCTACCTGGGCCTGACCGAACCCGGGATCATCGCCGCCGAAGCGCCGAACCCGATCGTCAACGAACTGGTGATCCTGCCGGACATCGAAAAACGCCTGGAAGCCTTCGTCCGCGTCGGCCACGGCATCATCATCTTCCCGGGCGGTGCCGGGACGGCCGAAGAGTTCCTGTACCTGCTCGGCATCCTGATGCACCCGGACAATAAAGGGCTGCCCTTCCCGGTCGTCCTCACCGGGCCGAAACATGCCGCGCCGTACCTGGAACAACTGGACGCGTTCGTCGGCGCCACCCTGGGCGACGCCGCCAAGCGGCTCTATCAGATCATCATCGATGACCCGGCCGAAGTGGCGCGCCAGATGACCCAGGGCCTCAAAGCGGTCAAGCAATTCCGTCGCGAGCGCAACGATGCGTTTCACTTCAACTGGCTGCTGAAAATCGACGAAGGCTTCCAGCGCCCGTTCGACCCGACCCACGAAAACATGGCCAACCTGAAGCTGAGCCTCGACCTGCCGTCCCACGAACTGGCGGCCAACCTGCGCCGCGCGTTCTCCGGCATCGTCGCCGGCAACGTCAAGGACAAGGGCATCCGCCTGATCGAAGAGCACGGGCCGTACCAGATCCGTGGCGACGCGGCGATCATGCAGCCGCTGGACCTGCTGCTCAAAGCCTTCGTCGCCCAGCACCGCATGAAACTGCCGGGTGGGGCGGCGTATGTGCCGTGTTATCGAGTGGTGGCGTAGCCAATCTGGTCCACACGCTGTGGTGAGGGGAGCTTGCCCTCTCACCACAATGGATCACCACATCCTGACAAACACAAATTCCTGTGGCGAGGAAGCAAGCTCCCTCGCCACATTGGTGGTGTGAGCCAGAGGACTATTCGTCGGCTGTCGGACCGTCATCGCGAGCAAGCTGAACTGGCCTAATGATTTTGGACACTTCAATCGGGCGCTATGATGGCGCCCAAATCTGAGGTGTTTTGGCTATGCGTAAATCTTATTCCAGTGAGTTCAAACTCAAGGCGGCGAGCATGGTGCTGGACGAGGGACAGTCGGTTCCCGAGGTCTGCGCCAGCCTGGATATCGGTCCTACGGCCCTGCGCCGCTGGGTCGACCAGGTTCGGAAGGAACGTTTGGGCTCGACTCCGGTGGGCGCTAAGGAGATCATTCACGTTGATCGATGAGCTGGACGAGCAGTACGGCGTTAACAATTGCTGTCGGGCGTTCGGCGTCAACCGCAGCAGCTTTTATGCCTGGCGTCAGCGCCAAGGCAAGGTCAAACCTGAGCGGGAGAAACTCAAAGCCGTGCTGGTCGAACATCACAAGGAATCCAGATCATCTGCTGGTTCGCGCACTTTGGCCAAGGAGCTGCAAGCCAAGGGACACCGTGTCGGGCGGCATATGGCTCGCAGCCTGATGCGCGAAGCGGGCGTTGCCAGTCGTCAGCGCCGGCGGCACAAGTACAAATCTTCCGGCGTGGAAGCACTGGTGGCGCCGCATGTGCTAAAGCGCAAGTTTGATGTTACAGCGGTCAATCAGGTGTGGTGTGGCGATGTGACGTACATCAAGGTCGGCACGCGCTGGCTGTACTTTGCGGCAGTTCTGGATCTGTTCGCTCGCCGGATTGTCGGCTGGTCGTTTTCGATGATTTCCGATGCCACGCTGACCTGCGAAGCGTTGCGCATGGCGGTCGAGCTCCGAGGCCGACCAAAAGAGGTGCTGTTTCATTCTGATCAAGGCTGCCAATACACCAGCCATAAATTCAGAAATGAGATGCGCAAGCATGGACTTTTGCAAAGCATGAGTCGCAAAGGTGAGTGCTGGGATAACGCCCCGATGGAGCGTTTCTTTGGGAGCCTTAAATCAGAGTGGGTGCCAGAAGATGGCTACAACTCTGAGCATGAAGCCCGCATAGACGTGCAACGCTACGTGATGCGTTACAACAACGTCAGGCTCCATAGCTACAACGGCTATCGTTCACCGGTAGCTATGGAAAAACTGGCGGCATGAAAACCGTAACTGGTGTCCAAAATTAGTTGACCAGTTCA